>JBAWWJ010000115.1:0-24381 GCA_037146815.1 Planctomycetota bacterium | reverse complement strand
TAATTTGATTACACGTTTCTACGAATTCCAAAACCATTAGCCGGACACTTGTGTCCCGAAATGCAAGAAACGACGTTTCAAACCTGCTGCTGTTGATCATGGAACTGAGAAGAGGCCTGATGAAGACAATTCACGCACTTTCAGAGGGCCGTAAGTACCGGCAGTGACGGGAAATCGTATTACACCTGTTGGAATGACCGCCCATGATTAAATCAGTCCCCCGAATTTATTGGTCGATGGTCAGGGAGACCAGAAAGTTCGCGGAATTCGTCTTTCGGAAATCGCGCGTACCGCCGTGCGCCCGCTGAAGACTCTGTAATTCTGCGACTGGGCTGGCAGATTTCTCTTTAATTCGAGAAAGTCTCTTTTAGAATACTCTCGGGACCGGCTGAAAATGCGGTTTCGTACACTTCCATGATTCAGGATCTGCTCGTTTCCTCCAAGCACGAGGTGATTTGCAATGCTCAAGCGATTAGTCAAGCGAATGTTCGTGCTGCCGGCAGTTGCCGCAGTTTGCTGGGGGGGAACAGCGGTTCAAGGGGCTGAATCGAGTCTCCCGGGACGGGTCCTCAAACACTCTTCTCCCGACGGCCAGTCATATTCCGCAGTCGTCCTCAGGGCGAGTGAACTCCCCAAGGGGATTGTCGCACGGGATCACATCATCGTGATCGATACTTCGGCCAGCCAGATCGGTGAGCATCGCCAGCAGTCGCTCGCTGTATTGGATTCGCTGCTGAAGTCACTTCCGGACGGGGATCGCGTTCGATTGTTTGCAGCAGATCTGCAGGCGGAAGCTCTCGACGACGGGTTCAATGCCGTTCGTTCCGACGCTGTCGCCGACAGCGTTGAAATGCTGAAATCCCGAGTTCCGCTGGGTGCGACGAATCTCGAAGGGGCTCTTCGGACAGCGATGCGCAACGTTGCAGATCGTCCTGCTGACATCACCTATATCGGTGATGGAATGAGTACCGCGGACCTGGTGGAAGTTCCCGAACTTCGTTCGCTGGTTCAGGATCTTCGCCAGCGCCGGGTTCCGGTACACAGCTTTGGTGTCGGTGCCGCACGTAACATGCGACTGCTGGGGATTCTCGCTCAGCAAACGGGGGGATTTGTCGCCTTCGATACCCGCATCGTTGATGTCGGGGACGCGAAGGTCGAACCTCGCAAAACGAAATCCACAAAACTTGCGAAGAATATCGCTCGGGTTAACCAAAGTGCTGCCGAACGAGCTCAGGAGCAAGGGAAGACGCTGGCATCGGCATTGAGTGCCCCCGTCTTCTTCCCAGGGGATCTGCAAGTCTCGGCTGTCGGAGTCTCGTTGCTGCCAGGCGCTCCACTCCCTGTTCGTACGGACCGTGAAACGATTTACGTAACTCAGGGAAGTCTTCCAGCCGATGCTCGGATCGTTATGAAAGACGAAACCGGTACGGCTTCTGTGGAATGGAAATTGGCCGCACCGCTGGAGCAACCCGGTGCGACTTTCCTACCAAACCTCGTTCGGCAGATCGAAGCGACCGAAGGTTTGACAAACCCTCTCGCCGGAATGACGCTGTTCCAGATGGCTCAGGTCGATTTTTCGGAATCGGTGGATGTCCTGACCCAGCAGGCTGCAGTCGCCTTGCAGCGCGGAGAAAAGCAGCAAGCGCAGAAGATCGTCGAAATCGTTGCTCAGGCAGATCCGGGTAACCCCACTGTAAAGCTGCTGAAAGCGACCGGAAAGTTTAATGTTCGTCCCGCCAGTTTCGCGCAGGATGCCTCGGCCGAACCGACTCCAGATGAAGATCCACGAGTTGCTCCGAACCCCAATGCCAGCCTGGTAGACGATCAGCGTCAGATGATTGTTCTTCAGACCCAGAAGCTGCGAAATGAAGTCAGCAACGCTGTCGAACGAGCACGTCAATCAGATCCTGAAACAGGTTTGGCGCAACTGAAGCAGGTTCTCGGAGCTGTGAAGTCGGCGATTGACATTGCTCCCGAAGATCGTCAGCGGATGCAAAAGCAGTTGGAGGCAGAGATCCAGCAGCAGGAGAATTCGGCCGAACAAAAACAAGCGCAGCAACGTCGGACTCTCGAAAAGCGTGCTCAGAATGAAGCGCTGCGTCGATTGGCTGAGCAGGCTATGCTCGACGAAGAACGTCTCGACAATCTGATTGACCGAGTCCGAGCCTTGATGCTCGAAGGTCGACATGGACGTGACGAAGCCTACGCAGAGGCACAAGAAGTCGCTGACGTTGCGATCAATATGCGACCAGGCGAAGGTTCCTCAGCCGCAGCCCGCTTTGACGCCGAAGCAGCTCAACAGCTCAATCGAGCCTACCGGTTGCGAGCTCGTCGAGCAGATCAAGTCCTTGAAGTTCTGCATCAGGTGGAACTCTCTCATATCCCGTTCCCGGACGAACCCCCGATTCGGTTCCCATCCGCAGAAGTCTGGAAGGCGTTGTCAGAACGACGAAAGCAGAACGCAACCGTCGATTTGAAGCGGAGTACGCCGAACGAAAAGCGGATTCAGAAGGCTTTGACGGAAACGACCGAAGTCGCCTTCAATGAGAATCCTTTGGAAGAAGCGTTGAAGTATCTGGAAGACCTGCACCACATCGAAATCTGGGTCGACAAGCAGGCCTTGCAGGACGACGGTGCCAGCAGCGATGTTCAGGTGACGCTGGAAATGACGGGAATTTCTCTGCGAAGTGCTCTGCGATTGATGCTGGAGCCGCATGGACTGACCTATCTGATCGAAGACGAAGTGATGAAAATCACGACGAAGACCAAGGCCGATGAAAAAATGTCGACCCGCGTTTATCCCGTTGCGGACCTCGTTATTCCAATCCAGCCACCAATGGGCGGTGGCATGGGTGGCGGCATGGGCGGAGGCATGGGTGGTATGGGCGGCGGTATGGGTGGCGGTATGGGTGGTATGGGCGGCGGTATGGGTGGTATGGGCGGCGGTGGATTCTTCAGTATTCCACCCGAGCCGATTGACGCTGCCCCGAAAGCTGGTGCTCAGATTGACGCCCGTGACGGCGTGAGCAAAAAAAAAAGTGTGAACGATCTTCTGGTCGCCCAGAACGCCAGGCCATCGACGGACGAGTCTGAAACTCCAGCGAAGCGGAAGACGCCACCAGCGGCGGATTCCGCTTCGTCTGTTTCTGGGAAGACCCCGGAATCGCGCCAGGCGCGCGCTGAACGAGCAAAACGCTGGCGCGAACGATTCGCCAAAGACGACTTTTCAGGCGATGCCCTCAAAGATGTCGTCAATGACCTGATTAAGAGCAAACAATACGAGGAGGTCATCGCCTGCCTGGAACAAGCAATTCTGGCAGGGCAATTGACGGAAGCGGGCAACGGTTGGATTCATGAAGTTCTTGCCCTCTCCATGGAATCGGCAGGTCGACCAAAGAATGAGATCGAACGGGTGTTGATGTCCAGTCAGGATCTGATCGATGGTAATGCCGATTCGATGATGCGACTGGCTGAATACCTGACTCGCTTCGATCGTTTTGATCGTGCCATCGAACTGTATCGACAGGCTTCGTACCTGAGTCCTGGGCGCCCCGAGCCATTCGTTCGGGCACTCGAGCTTGCCAGAAGCTCAGGAAATGTCGAGGCCGTTGTCTGGTGTGCACCGGAAGTACTTTCATTCGCTTGGGGGAAGGATCGTGAAGCTCTCCGTCGCAGCGCAGAGCAGTCCGCCTCTGATGCGATTCAAAAGCTGATGAAAGATGGCAAGATTTCCAAAGCACTGCAGCTTCAGGAAGCGATGCGAAAGGCCAAGGGACTGGATCTTGTGGTCCGGCTGGAATGGAACGGTCCAGGGGATTTAGACCTGCTCGTTGAAGAGCCAACCGGGACGATCTGCTCGATGGAAAAGCCATTTACGGCTGCGGGCGGAGCTTTTGTCCATGATGGTTACGGTCCAAATCAGGCGAATTGTTATGACGAATACGTTTGTCCCTCTGCGATCCAGGGAGAATACCGGTTGCGAATTCGCCATATTCGCGGCGACATCGTTGCGAAGCGAGCGAGGTTAATCATCACTCGTGGCAAGAATACGGACCACGAAGAAACAGAAACACAGACGATCGTGCTGGGGAAAACTGATTCGATCGTTCGAATGTCACTGGCCACCGGACGCCGGCTGGCAGCGGATGCTGACGTCCCTGTTCCCGTCAAGCAAACCGGACGCCGAGGCGCTGCCGGTTCCGCGATCATGTCGCAGATCAGCCCCAATCCCGTCGGAGTCATTCCGAACGTTGGCAGCGGAGGAGCAGTGGGATATCAGCCCGTGATCAGCGTCATCAGTGAGGGGGTCGCCATGAATGCACTGGCGACAGTTTCCGGCGACCGTCGCTACGTTCGTATTAACGCGCATCCTTCATTTTCGTCGATCACCGATGTCTTCACATTCAGCTTTGTACGGTAACGAGCCGTACAGGCCACAAAAGCTCGAAAATAGCGGACTGGGGTTGACGTGCCATGAACCTCACGCCCGCTTCGCTCAAGACGCAAAGTTGTCAAGCATTCCAGACATCGCCTCTCCCCACCCTCTTCTTCCCTTCGCGTCTTTGCGCCTTTGCGTGAGCCCCTCTTCCACCCGTGTTTCAGCGTGAGACTACCAACAAGCGGCTCCGTCTGATGCTCAACTTCAGTGCCGATCGGATCGACCATGCGGCTTCCCGTGCCCTCCGTGCCGGGCATTCCATCAGATTTTACAGGGGCGAGAATCGTGAGCATGGTCGGCATCCTGCGACACGCCAGTTAAAATCGCGAGAGCCCATTTGTCGATCTCGGCCATTATTCTTGAATCGCTTGCAACTACCTTACTTGGCTGGAATCTGCATTTCCAGGGCCGATGCCTCGGCTTCAACATTCGTGAATCGCGTCGGCCATTCCGTTTTACGGAGCTTGTTGATTGTTGATCGGGCGTTGTCCCATTGTTCCTGGTGGATCTGCGCTGCGGCCAGCTTCAGCAGTCCGTTCGGTTCCAGCTTTCGCAGTTCCGCGACACGTTCCCATAATGCAATTGCTTCGGTCCAGCGATCCTGACTCTGACGGCGTTCTGCCAGAGCCGCGTGATTTTCGGCCTCGGTGGGAGATGCCTCAACGATTGAAGTTTCGGCACGTTCGGACTCTTCTTCGTTTTGAATCAAACGATCAGCCAATTGCAGATACAGGTCCAGGTCGTGTGGCTTCAACTCGATCAGCTTCAATAACTGCCGTGTTGCCGCTTGGGCATCGTCGATGGCGTCGTAACAGTCAATTAATGACGTGTGGATCTGTGCGTCATTGGGTTGAAGTTCCAGAGCCAGTCTCAACTGCGGAATAGCTTTGGCGTGTAATGATTGCTCCATGTACACGGTTCCCACGATGCGCCTCAGAATCGGACTGTCTTGCAAGGTTTCAGCCACTTTGGCATCCAGGGAGGTGACGTAGTCGTCGAGGTCTTCAGCACTCGACAGAATTTCCTTGAGTTGCTCCAGCAATGATTCTCGTTCGGACCGATCAGGGCCCTGACAGACGATCGCTGCAGAAATCGCATCTACCGCTTCGCGTGTTTTCTTCAATCGGGAATAGGCTCGAGCGAGATCTTTATTGAATATGACCAGCATTTCGTTGTCCAGGCCGCTACCGGGATTGGCCCTCTGATGCAGTGAGATCGCCTCGATAACGTAGGGAACGGCTCGCTCCGTCAACTGACACTGCAGACAGGCCATCGCTAGCTGATGTGCATTCCCTTCGTCCCAGCGTCCCCCCTGATGGAAATGCTCATCGGTTTGCTTCAGCAATTCGGCAAGCTGCTGTGGTCGTTTCGATTGGAAATACGCCGTCATCAATTGAGTCCGGTACTGAATTGCATCGGGGTGGGCCGCCATCAGAGATTCGAGCAACGTGATCGATTCCGCGAATCGATTGTCGCTTTGCAACCACGAGACCAATCGCGACTGTGCCTGATGATCCAGCAATCCCTGCTTGTTGGCGACGAGCAGAATTTCAATCGAGCGTGGCGTCATTCCCAGATCGTCCCGGAAAAAGCTCGCCACAGTCATGATTCGTCGCCCCGAAGTTCTGTTGTCTGCCAGAACTTCGTCTGCCAACTGAACGAACGCCGGAAGTTTTTCTGCCCAGAAGGTTTGATTTCCTTTCCGGGTAAATGTTGAACTGCAATTATCCTGGCCCGTCCGTAATCTCGTTCGCAGTTCGGCCAGCACGAACTTCAAGATGCGTGCATCGAATTCCGAAGGGCCAACTTCAGCACGGCGGCGAGCCAGTTCGTTCCCGAATGTTTTTCCCGCAGAATCTCCATCCATCTCCAGTCGCTGCGGGAACTGTTCAATTCGCTCAATCATATATCGCAGCGCGGCCTTCGGCCCGGCAATATCCGCGATGATCGCCATCGGGTACGTCACTGTATTCAGGTAGGTTGTTGTCTGCTTTCTGAGAAGACCCGGCAGGACGTCGAATACAAAACGTTCAACATATTCGGTTGTTCTTGCCAGAGAATTTTGATGGGCGGATCGGAACAGATCAAACAGGCGTATCACCAACCGGTGCCGCAACTGCTCGTCATCAACCGCAGCGATCTTACTCAGTATCAGTTTGTGCAATGATTCAAACAGTTCGGCACATCCATTGCCAAGTGTTGTGGCACCATCGGCTTCGTAAGCATTCACGTGCAGCGTCAACATCCGGTCGTCGAACCACTGCTTCTGCTCTGGGCTTTTCGATTTATCGTGGAAGCGTCGCAGGATCGCTTCACCCGCCGCAAATTCACCGGTGTGTTCATACATTTCTACAAAACGGCCAATGATCGGATTATCGAAGTTTGGCCAGCCGCCTTGATTCGCCTGGGAATAGGCATTGACCTCGACTTCCATCATCCGGATCGCTTCGTCATGACGGTCGTAGGCACACAGGAGATTGCACATTTCCGTGGTGATTTGCAGCCGATTCCGACTATTGGCCGGGGCCAGCTTCTGAAGATCTTTCAGTTGTCGCAATTGTTCATCGGCCAGCCGACTTGGAAGTCCCCCCAGTTGAGTCAGGAAATTCGCCATCAGGGAAGCTTCGTCTGGCTCGATTTTCCGCAGGAAAGCACGCTGCAGAGCCGCAAAGCTGGCGTCGATGTGAACGTCTGCCTGATCGAGAACTTCTGAGGACTTTCGTTCAATCAACGCCTCCATCAGATCGAGCGCCCGCAAGTCTGTCGGTGTCCGTTGTCCTTCTCGCAACACTTTAACGCGAGCCAAGATTTCGTCGGCAGTCGCCTCATTATGAAGTTGTCCGAGTACGCTATCGTTCAAGTGCTTCAGGTACGAATAGACCATCAAGGGAGAACGACCCAGTACGGCGTCAGGCAGCATTTGCAACAAGCGGAAATCATGCGTGTCATCATAGGCCCGGAAGAAATATTCCAGGCCGGTCTCAGGGACGCGTGCTTTTTCAAACAGGGTCTTCAGGGCGAGCAATGTCTGATCATCTAATTCTGGCGTTGGGGAATCTGGTTGATCCCAGCGATTGCAGAGCCTGTCCAGCAGGTTCAGCAATTGATCTTCTCGCATCTGTTTAAAAGATTCCATCTGTGCCCGTTCATGCTCCTGGCGGCGATCCAAAACCTGATACCAGTCGGCGAGCAGTTTATAGTCGCTGGCAGAGAGCAATTGGTCTTTCTGACATGCTTCGAAGAGTTGCACCGCTTCCGCGATCAGGCCTCGTTCGGCCTGCAGCCGTGCGAGATATCGACGCCACGGAGCGGTCGACACGTCATCCTTGATCCATTGACGCAGACGGCGTTCCAATTCCTCAGGACGATCAAGAGCCACCAGGAAATCGAACATCGAGTTGCGCCAGCGCGAGCCCGGCGTTGCGGTCTGTTTGGAGACGTCAGCGGGAACGGGTGATGTCTCCTGTGCGATACCAGCGTCGAGATATTTGATCACTTGTGCGATGGTTTCAGGTGATCCCTTTCGGCCTGTCGCGAGTTTGAAGACCGTGATCAATGCGCGTTGATGCAGGATCGCACTGATCGCATCCTTGTGGTCCTTCTCGTCGATTCTGATGCCATTCGGAAATGCGGGCTCAATGAGGGCTCGTACGTCATCCTCAGGATCAACTTCGTGTTTCGACTTCGGCGGCACATCACCAAGAAGTTTCCAGCAAAGCTGCAAGGCTTGCGGTTGGCGACGCCCTGCCTGGAGATCCAGCCACGTTTGCTCAATACTCAGCCAATCGGACAACGGCCCATCGACCCTGCCTGCTTCAGCACCAAGTCGATCCGATAGCTCGGTCAGCGCAGTCTGGCGGATCTGCTTGTTCTGGGCCGCAATTTCATTTCGCGTCAGCTTGTCTCGCCCCCCCTTGTCCGAAATTTTCTCTTCCGCGACGGCAATACGATTTGCGAGCATGGCGTCGACCAGGCGGTACAGTGCCGGAAGTTGTACCGGTAATCGATCAACCGGATCTTTTTCGAGGCTGAGATCCCCGAGGAGTTTGAATGCTTCCTGCTCGACCTCGGCGTTCCATTCGATTTCCTGCAAGGCGCTGAAGAGCTTCGTGCGATACTCAACAACATCGTCGACGTGCGATTTGGCAAGTTGCTCACGCAGAAATGGAATGTACCGGGAATCGTGAAATCGTGCGGAATAGATTGATCTCAATGCTTCTCCCAGTTGCCGTTGATCCGCGTGATTCTCAGCCTTTGCCCAGCGTCCCTTTAACGAAGTAGCGATCGATTCCCAAACCTCATCGGAGACCTCCGACGCATCCAATTGTCTGCGACCTTTCAGCGGTTCGGGCAACTCCATCCGACCGGACAGCGTCCATGAAATCAGATTCTGGATCTGAGCTGGAGACAGTTTTGGCAGGTCATTCCGCAAGAGGTTCAGGAACTCACCACGCAGCCTGTCAATCACGTCCTGATCGCGCAGGCGATTCATGACGCGCCAGGCAAAGTCCGAGTGATGTGGATTCCGAACGAAATCGCGTGCGAATTTCGCGAGCGGTTCCAACCATCGTTCATCGACCTGTTGCGACGAGAAATAGCGATTGTGTCCTAAGGCATACACGAGAGCAGCATCGCAACGGGCGAACAGCAGCGGAGTCAGCCGACCTTCCACATGAGCGTCGTCGAGCCAGAGTTGGGCCAGAGTGTCTGCCTTTTCGCGCTCATCGTTGCAAACGAGCGACATCAGATGCTGGGGATATGCGGAGTGATGGCCGGACGAAATAGGGTTGCGCCCGACCCACTCGGTCGTAAACTTCAGCATCTCGCCCCATTCCCCGCGTGTGCGATAGTGTTCAACCACAGCCGATCGCAGTGAATCGTCTTCGTGCGGGGATCGCGTGACGGGCCGATCCATTTCACGACGAAGCCACGCGATGGCCGCTGCGGGTTGCCCGCCCTCAGTCAATTGGCGGGCGTAGTCCAATTGCCGATGGAGATTCCACGGAGCTGATTCTGCCAGCGACCGCTTCAATGCCAGCGCCTGCTCCCACTCATCCATTCCCAGATGGCATTGAATTCTGCGTTCAGTCCAATTCCCGACCGCGTCGGTCTCTGCTGGCTGGCGGTCGTAGATTGGCTTCACCAGCAGCACGAGTGGCAACAACTCTGGCTTGGCGACAATTTCACTGATCTGATCCAGGGCCATGTTTGCCAGGTACAAATCCGACAGTTGAGGTGCCGCCACTAGTTTACGAAGCTCGTCGGCGAATCGCTTTGACGCCTCTTCATTCCGACGGGAAGCGATCAGCAGGAATGTGCGAATCCAGCGCAGTCCCGGCTTGTCTTTT
This sequence comes from Planctomycetota bacterium, assembly GCA_037146815.1. GTDB lineage: Bacteria > Planctomycetota > Planctomycetia > Planctomycetales > Planctomycetaceae > Schlesneria. Next base: position 14,595 of record JBAWWJ010000115.1, on the reverse strand, counting down.
CCTTGCTGTTCCATGGTGTCCACATGCTTCCACATCTCGTCCCATTGCTGACGAAGTGCGAGGTGCAGAATCATCGCGAGCCTGTGATCGAACGAGGCACTACCGTCGATCGTTTTTTGTCGCGATTCTTTGAGAGTGACAAACGGCAGTTGAATGAATTGAGTCGCTTCGCGTGCAGCCAGTTCTTGTTGGAATCGTTGATCGAACTGGGGTTTGTCCAGCACCTGCAATTCCAGAATCGTCTCTGATGTTTTTGCACCGTTGGCATCGACGTGAGTGATTCTGCGAGCCCACCAGGTGCCACCGATTTCGACGAAATCGTCATAGGTCGTTGATCCAGTGCTACGACCGTCGACGACAATCTCAGTCTTCAACACAACATGGCGTTTCGTGTCGATCAGCACGCGGTTCGATCTGCCGCTGATCGCATCCGTCAGAATGAGATTTGCGCGATTCTCACCTGCAGCCTCGATGACTGGCGTTGCATCGGAATGGAATTCTTGCAGGGAATGGAGAGAGTAGTCCGTGAGATTCAAAATCGCGGGATCAAGGTCAGCATCCACCTGCGGGCGTTTCCGACCGAGCAGGAATGCGAGTGAATAGACTCCTCGTTCCTTCCCGCCGCAGAAGTTGACGACTGTCTCCGCCCCAGCATCACCGGATTTCGACATCCATTGCGTGGGGGAATAGAGCACCAGATCCGTATTACGGGCGGATCGACGATTCCACGCCGGGTCAAAACTCTCTGAAGTCCGGCTCAGAACAAAACCAACGGCCAGCTTCTTCAATGAATCCGTTCGCAACAGACTGTTGGAAAGTGCGATTGCTTCCGGCGACCAGGTGTTCTTGGTCTTCACCAGCGGAAGGCGGACCGCTGGTTGGCGTTCCAAGTGCGGAAAGAGAAGATTGACCCAATCGGTATAGGAACCCGTGGCCTGATCGACCTCTGCATAGGAAGGGATGCGGCCCACGAGATCCAGATACGGCATTCGCCCATTCACGATCATATCTCGAGCGGCGAATCCATCGAAGAGGCCGTCATTTTCCATTTGTGTACCGTCTGCGTCAGTCTCCTCGGTAACTCCGAGGTTCAACTCTGCCATGGCACCATCCAACGCCATTTCATTTTCCATAACGGATTGAGTCTGTTCGATGGCAAGCGAGAGAGTTGTCTCGAACGCCATTTCTCCCCCGTCCATTCCGGTGTCTACCCCGCCACCCATACCTCCCAGTCCCAATCCAGTCAGCCCAACGCCACTGCCAACGCCCCCCCATCCTCCAAACCCCATCCCACCACCCATTCCGCCCATTCCACCACCACCAAAGAATCCGTCGCTGCGATTCATCGAGAACTGCCAAAGTGTCTGTTCAAGTTCATCCACATTCCGGCCGTAGTTCTTGAATCCACGAACAACCTGATTCCGAAGACCGAACCGCCAACTCCCGGCCTTCTTCATCTGAGCCTGCACCAGTTCAAAGTTGGCGTTCGCTTTACCCTCCGCGAAGAATCGTTCGCCATCGCGCATTTCGTACCGTCGTTTCACTCCGAATCGTTCTCGATCCGCATCCGATTCCAGAACGAGTAACGAGGTATACGGCGTGATGATGTGAAACTCTTCTGACAGTCGAATGATGTCTTCGCGCACCTGCGAACTTGTCCCTTGAGCCAGCAAGTGATCCAGATGGGCACGTGCCCATAGCCGGGGGATAAACGAATTTCCCTTTTCGGCATCCTTCAAGCTGACCTTGGCCGCATACTTCACTTTCTCGTTGCCACGCATCCCTGTCACAACGATCTCACCTGACTGGTCCTTTCCTTCGGGCAGATAACGACCGACAAGGATCTGCTGAGTCCCCGCCGCGACATTAGGTAGCTCGCCCGGATAAACAGCCGCGACACGCAGGCCACGAAATTCCACATTCAGATCTCGCAGGCCTGGCTGAGCAATTTCGTTCAGCAGTTCCAGTGCGATCATGTTGGGAGTTTGTTCGCCGGTGATCGATCGAGTCGAACCGTGTCCCACCGCCGCGATCCCTTTCATGACCACGGTGTCATGTGAATTTCCAACGATCACAGAATGGAATGTTCTGTTTGAAGGCTTTCCGTTCACTGAGCCGGTCAACTGCTTGATTTTCTGAACGAAGGCTGACGGGTCCGTCGTTCCTGCGGAAACAATTCCATCGCCGATATAGATCACGTGTGCATCCGGGTGACTCTTCTGAACGATCTCTGCGAAGGCGCGATCCAGATTTGTCCAGCCCAGAGAAATTCGTTCTTCGAGAAACTTCCTGGTGGCGGCGATATTTTCGTGAGTCGGTTTCATCGGTTCTGGCGATGCCCAGACGGCATTCACGTCTGCACAGGCGAGTTGAAATTGATCTTCGGTCCCCAGCGATGCCAGCACGGTTCCGACAAATTCCGCCTGCTGACGCCGCTTTTCAGCATCCATCGACGACGAAGTATCGCACACGAGAAGAATTTGTAGCGGCTTACCGTCCGGCAGCAGTTCGCGTTGCCAGTTCCCCTCGGGACCGGGGGGATTGAGTTGCACCAGGAAATATCCATCAGCACCACGACGATGTGGCACGACGACGGCATCCGATTGCTTGCCGTCAACTTCGCAGACAACTTCAAAATCACGTGTAGGTGTGTAGTCCTGCGCCGCGAATTCGACTTGTCCTGAATGAGCCGCCTGCTGGGTTCGAACTGCATGTGTCGGACAACTGATACTCTTCAGCGGCAATGCAGAATTCACAGTGACCGACAGCGACAACTCTCGCAGCGGCTTCGTCCGCAACAGTTCACTGCGCAGACCATACGCATACCGATAGCGATTGGCTCGCAGTGGCAACACCTGTGTGTAGACAATCTTGATCCGTTTTTCCGAATGGGCTTCGATCGGGAAAACGCGGGCCTTGAAGATGTTGCCACCCATCCACTCCAGCAGGCCGGGGTCTCGCTTTTCTCGCAGGATCGTTTCGAAGATTTCACGAGCCCGCTGCTTTTCCACGACATCTGCTTCGACCAGTTCGTCGCCAATCCACATCCCGAAACCGCTGATCGAGGCATCCTGGGGCAACGGGAAATGGAAGACACCTTCCAATTGCGATTTCGTGTGATTGACAAACGATTCTTCGATCGTTGTCCTGGCGATCTGATCCCGAATTTCGACAGAGACTTTGTGATACCCGACGCTGAGCGGTTCATTCCGGCCGTCTGGCAGATTCACAATCAGCGAGCCGAGTGATTCGTTCGTCGAAGTCCCTTCGAATCCCGCTAACCAGATCGGTATCTGAGGCACATCGACGATTTTTTCGGTGGCGTCGATTCTGACCAGTTGACGCATTCCGGGTTTGAACAGACGATTCCTCTGGAGCGGAGCCAACAGCGTAAATTCCGTCTTTTCGGCTCCCTTCGAATTAACCTGAACCTGACCGTTGTGAAGCCGGGCCTGCGTCGGAGAAATGCATTCCATCAGTGTGCCCGGGCCGAGCGTCAATTCGACATCGGACGAAAGCTGCAGCTTCACGGCATTCGGGCCGCGTAGTTCCGTCCGCACCCAATCGCCAGGTCGCAGAAGTGTGTCGCGGCAAATCGGAGTCCAGCGACGGGCGAGTGCAGGACGCAGGACAACAATCCCTTGCGAACTGGTGATCTTGCCAATCCGGCCATCTTCCGTCAGCGATTTCGCCACGACAAACTGCTCATCGCCAACGGCGGGGTTCAGCGCAATCAATTGCAATTCAGCCAACGGAACAGCACCTTCGCCATCTGCGGCATTGAAAGCGATGATTCCCACCAACTGGTTGTTCGCCGCATCTGCAAAGGCTTCAATCCGCAACTCCTGATCATCACCAGGAAGGTTCACCCGATAGACCAGGCAGTCATGTCCTTGATACATCTTTCGCTGTGTGGGCCGGGCCGTCAGCAATGCCGACGCTTCTTTGACTCCGACATCCAACAGGCCGAGCAGATCGACTTGCTTGACCGGGTTACGGAACCAGGGAGAATCTCCCGTTGTAACTGTGTTCTCGGACTCATCGACTTTCCACCAGCGGGAACCAACGGCGATCTGATAACGTTGCGGAGAATCTTGCTTTCGCACGAGCCCGGGGGCTCGCACCAGGATCTCAGACGCCTGACTGTCCCCGGTCTTCTTCAATTGGAACTGAAGAGTCGATGCTCCACGCAGTTCCTGCAGAATTGCCGAGAACGGAGCCCCGTTGACCGAGGGGGTGACAAACGGATTCATCAGAACGGCCAGCAATCCCATGGCCGCAGACAGCGCCAGGGACCCGCGCAGAATGAGAGTGATCATGGATGTTCTCCGAGGTTTTCGGATCGTTGATTCAGGAAGCGGCGAAGATGTATCGCCGCCAGGGGGCGTCACAGATTGTGCATCTGCCGCACGGGCGAATTCGTCCGCCGCGCGTTCGCGTAACGACTGCAGCAGGCCGGGATCAGGCGGCGCGACATCTGCGTCGACGGAATGCAGAAGTGCATTCAGCCGCTCGTCTTCTCGGTCATGTTCGTGGTCTTGAGTCATAGTCATTCGGTCTACGAAACGGGTCCCCGTACTTCACGTCCGCCGGGGATGGGGTCGCGAATCAGGATTTCCATGCGGGCTCGAAACTCACGACGAGCTCGAGCCAGCTTCGATTTGATCGCCTCAACCGATCCCCCCAGAGTTCGCGAGAGGTCGTCGAGGCTTTGTTCATCCAGGTATTTCGCGGTTAATAGCAGCGAGTAGTCAGGCGGCAACTCGGCCAGCACCGCTCGAACGGCATCCGCCAGTTCCTGCCGCTGCCACGGTTCGTCGGCACTTTCCGAGAAATTCAGCCAGCGCTGCAATTCCACGGCACGTGCTTCGACAAGTTCCTTCAAACGATGCACTTTGTTGATCTGCCGCCAGTACAGGGACGCCTGATGATGAGCAATTCCCGTCAGCCATCCCCAGAGCGTCCCTCGCTGAGGATCAAACTGCCGTGCCGAGCGAGCCGCCTCCAAGAACGTTTCTTGCACAAGGTCTGCCACGGAAATAGTTTCCGACCCAACAAGCCGAGCGACGTACCGCCAGATATCCACGTTGTATCCGTCATACAACGCAGACCAGGCTTCACGATCGCCGCGCCGCAATCCATCGACAACGGCCTGTTGGTCAGACTCATCGAGCACGAGGTGGTTTTCCGCTCAGGGAAGTGGTCTCAACGTCTATTGGGAATCCAAAGCCACGAAGTGTCGCAGTTTTTTGCGATTTTTTTGTTTGGCAGTTATAGCGGGAACCGCCTGAGGTTGCCTGTCATGCCCTGACGAGATTGAAATAGAAGACGAGATGTGTGATGCGTGTCGCGCAGAAAAGCCGTCAATCTGCTCCTCACCTGACAAGCCGCGTAGCAGGCCACGCTCCGTGGCATGGACTTCCAGTCCATGCAGCCCTTGGAACAGCATTCTTCCCATGTCGATGAGCAGGGCCGCAAGGTTGTTCGGAAACGCTATTTGCCCCTCAAGTGATCGTAACAGGGGCCTATCCACTTGAGGTTTCCCAGCCTCACGTGCGAGATAAGTCTGCCGTTGTCACGGAACGAGTTCGGTTTTCGTCGTCGATCGGCGCATGGTCATGGCTTCAATTCGGCGTTCGACACACCGCCGCTGCCCGGCGGGAAAACATTGCTGGAAAAGTGCAGGCCGCGCGGCGCATTGGGTTCACCTTCGATCCGGACCGCATAACGGTACCGCGGAGCGCCATGGCTATGCAGCAGATTCCCCTGAATGATGACGTCCGACAACGGGGGATCGTCAGGTTCCTGGCCGTGGTCAAATCGAATGGGAGAGTGCTCGCTACCCCAGATCCAATGGGCGTCACCATGGCCAAAATCAGAAATGATGTTATTCGCGATGATTGAGCCACCGTCGGTATTTTCGGCGTGCGAAGCGACCCCTGGCATTAATCCGATCGCCCACAGGCTGTTCTTGACGAACTGGTTTCCAGTAATCAGAACATTGCGTGAACCATGCATGGCTTTCATTCCCATGAACGAATTCACAACGAAGTTGTTCGCGACGATCACATGATCACAGTGCAGGTCGATCCCTTGTGCAGCATTCTCAATGTGGTTTCCCAGGATGCGAGTCATGTCGCTCGCTTCAGGTGCAGTAACGATAATGGCCGATCCTTGCTGCCAGTTGTCGGTCTGAGCGGCGTCCCAGATCTGCTGGTTTAGCAGACGCCCCTTTATTGGATTCTTCTTCACCCACTCTCCCAACCGGTGTTGCTTTTTGATCTCCGGCGTGGGACGCAGATTCTCTTCGACGACGCGATTGGCTTCGATCAGTGTCCCCGACGAACGGTTCACTCCGATCCCCGTTCCATCCGTGCAATTGAATGCATAGCCCCAGTTTGCGTCCGCGGTCCTGTCATCGACGGTAACCCGCATATAGTTACGTACCAGACAGCGGCTGATGCGGGCTCCGCGGCAATCTCGCAATGAAATCGCCGCCGATCGGGTGCGGTTGTCGATCACCCGCACATTCTCGATCACCAGATCAAGACAGTTCATCGCCAGGATTCCTTCATTCGACGTTTCGAGCTTTCCCTCGGAACGAGTCAGCGTCAGATCGCGGATCTCGATCCCTGATCCCTTCTCAATCTCAACGATCGGCTGTTCGGAGTTTTGCTGAATAATGCGACCGGGCCCCGACAAACCTGATCGATCGGTACGCAGTCGGATTTTCTCTTGAATCAGATGATCACCGGATGGAACGTAAACCATCTGGCCGGGATTGGCATCCAACGCGGCCTGAATCGAAGGATAGTCCGCGACAGAGACTCCCACGCGGTTTGCCGGATCGGCAGCCCTCGTTTCAATTTCGGCGGCACTCAATATGAAGGTCGCCATGAACAGCAAGAGGAATTGCCTGTCGTTTGTCATGAATGGAATTCTCAAAGTGTAAATCGCCTGTTAACTGTCATTCGCCCGGCGACGTTACCCCAGTCGAGCAGTATCGAATAGATCAGTAGGATCATCCAGAGCAGACGCTATCAACACACCAACACTCTGCTGTGGGTCAATGTGGGCGGCGTCAATGAAGACGCGGTCGCTGTTATTTTGGGGGCAGGTTTTCTAGATAATGGACGATGTGGTTCAGGTTGACGAGCTTGCTGTCGCGGTCGAAGTGGTTGTTTACTTCTTCGGGGAGTCCCTCGCCGTCAAATCGGCGTTCGCCGAGGAGGGTTCCCGTCCCCCGGTCAATGACACGGACATTTGTGATCCAGGCGTACGCATCGCCGCCGCTTGGTCCCTTCCCATCCTTGGAAACGTACCGCCCCACCTTCGCGTGCCAGGTATTGACTTCCACGACGAGACGGACCTCCGCGGGCGTGCGGGCTCGCAGGTGGTTGGGGAGATGCTCCCAGAGGTTGAGTTCCACCTCGCCGGTCGTGGCCCGCACCGGCAGCATCTTGCCGGTGAACTGCGTGCCGGGCTGACGCGGCTTTGGATGTTCCAGAAGTTGGCGAAACTCCCCCAGTTGCGGGGCAAAGTCCCGGGCCTCGGCAGCGAGGTCGAAGTTGTGCTGCATGAACCCGCGGGCGATCAGCAAGAACAAGAGCAGCCCCGCGAGTCCCACCAGTCCGATCAAGTTGCCCGGTTTGGATCGGAGGAAGTCACAATCCTCATGAAATCTGGCGCGAGTGTCCCGGGCTTTCCAAGGCTGGCGGCGACGATTGGGCAGGATGGCCAGCAGCATCCCGCCGGTCCCGATGGTCGCCGGGGAGATTGCTGCCCACGCCGCGATGTTCCTTCCAGTCCGCCATGCCAGCATCGCCGAGCCGACCATCAAGCAAGCCAACGAGAACACCAACGGCTTGGTCCGCGACGCCTGGCCGTTGTCCGGCACGGGGATTACCGCGCACAGCACGCTACAGATCGCCCACCAAAACACCCAAATTCGTGCTAGTTTCTCCATCGCGTGCCTCGACGGGTCAGATTGAATCGCCGACGAATGTCGGCGGCCAGCATTTCTTCAAATGCCGTACGATTGGGGGGTTAATGGAGCGGGCGTATGCGGAATCAATCGCGACCGCTGCAAATAGTCTGAACCACCGGCGACTGCGGGTCAAGTTGGGCGCTTCGTTCGGCACCGACGCTGAATCGACTTTAACGCTCAATGCTCGTTCGGCAGCATCAGCAACTGCCCCCCGACGAGATCCTCACGGAACGCTTTGCAGCCGTGAGTGAATACTCCAACCACAACTGCCTTGATAACTTGACCGCCGGGATCTTCAAAGTCAAAGGGGTTGCCTGACCAAATGAAGGATGCTCACTTGCGGCAATCCATCGGTGAAGACGCCATTGCCTCAAAGACTCGATGCACCTCAGCCAGCCTGTTGAGGGAATAAACCCACGAGTTTTCTCGCCACTGCATGCTGAGGTTCTGGACCTGATTCGGTCGCTGAGGAGCGACACAGCAGACTCAATGGAAGACATGTTGGCCCGGCGGGTGGGCCTGTTGTGGCTGCCGATGCACTACTTCGACGTTCAATTTGCCGAAGCCACCACGCGTACGCCGAGGGAGCAGGAGTTCCTGGTCCGGCGGCAGACGGCGACGGAGAAAGCGTATGCAGGGGCCATTCTGACCCTCCGGGATCTTCGAGCAGGGCTGCGCACGAAACTTGGGCGGCGGACGCCGAGGAAGTAGCGATGACGTTGCTATGCGGGAGTCACGGAAGTCGCTTCCCTTCCATTTCCCGAAATTTGAATCTCCCACGTCAGCAACTCGGTGACGCGAGGTCGCGTCCACGACGAATCAGGTCTTCATTGGGGTCAGGCGGATTGGAGGCGGGCGTCATGATCACCCTGCCTGTCTGACGCGGGACTCAAGAACTTCGCGGGACGCAAGATCCTGACTTCGCTTCGCTCAAGTGGGAACGAAAGAAGCTGGGTATGAAACTGCCAAGAGTCTAATCGAACTCTCGCCTCGAAACAAATCGGTGCGTTTCTGACGGCCTCGCCTTTCGTCGAAAAACTCGTTCGTGCTGGTATCCTGAGCGAAGCCCCCCGACAATCGAATTGTCGCGTTTTTCATGCTCGTGTGACCGAAGAGGCTCGGCGGCGATTGGTGCCACGATTAACTGACCGTACTCATAACTAATGTCGACACGTGTGATCACTGCTATGCGAATTCAACGTCGGATCTGGGTGACGCTGATTTGTGCTGGTCTGACAGTACTCATCGGCTGGTATTTTCTCGTCTCCTCAAATCGGGCGGATCTGGAACGGGTGGTGATCGAGGCCATGGGGCGCAATGATTTTGCCGCCGCCGAGACGGCGTTGCTGAAAATCCGCCCGCGCGACTCGGACGTATTACAGATCCTGGCAGATATCGCCTACCGTCGCGGCCGCAAGAAAGATTGCATTGCCTGGCTGGAGCAACTCGCAGAATCTTCGAAACAACCTTCCGCAGGATTTCTGCAAGCAGGGGTGCGCGCCTTTGAATTCGGTCTTCCTGGAAATGCGGAGCGCCTTTACCGACGCGCAATCCAGGGGTCGGCAGCCTTGGAACCGTATAGTCGCCTGGCCCGTCTGTATCTCGCCTGCCGCCGCGGTGCCGAATTGCGTCGACTGCTGGCGGATGCGGATGTCGCCAACGTGCCGCTCAAAGACGATCCTATGCTGGTCTGGTTGTGGGTCGTGGGAGACCGCGTTGACTGGCACGGAGGTGATTCACTTCAATGGCTCGAACTGGTTCAAAAAGAACAACCCGAAGATGGCTTTGCGGCGGCGGCCCTGATCCATTCGCTGCTGAACTCGAAACAAAATGTTCACGCACGTCAGGTCATTGACAGGTTCCCAAGTGCAGGGAAATTCGCCTGGGTCGTCAGACTGGCTCGCGCCACCCTCGAACTGGAAGAGAATCGGCCAACCGAAGCACTGTCTGCAATTCAACAACTTCCTGAAGAGGCGGAGCAGCAGGCCGAGACGTGGTTCCTGCGAGGTCGCATCTGGCTCGCGTGTGGCGATTCCGAAGGAGCGTTAATGGCCTTCGCACATGCCAATGCTCTCGATCCGTGGTTCGTCAACGCGGTCTACAATCATGGACGTTTACTTGCACAGACCGGAAGGATGCAGGAATCCGAAGCAGAATTGAGATATGCCGCGCGCATCGACGACATCGTGCGACGCTGCCGCCAGCTGATGAATTCGTCGCAGCTCGCTGCGGACGACGTACAATCCGTTGTGACGCTCGCTGCCGAACTGGGCGACACCTCCTGGTTGCGACTGGTTCGACAACTGGCGTCCAAACTCAAACATCAACGCGTTGGCATAGACTCAGGTCCCAGGCTCTCCCTGGGCCCGCCACTTGCAGTACCTGCGGGCTTGGTCGCCCGACGCGTGGTTTGCGAGGTGCCGCATTCCTCAAGTGTCGTCGAACGAGAGCCTGCCGTTCCGTCTAAAATCCGGTTTGTCGACACCACTGATAAACTCGGCGTTCAATTTACCTATGATCATGGGCACGCACCGCAGCGCTGGTTGATGGAGACTCTCGGAGGTGGTGTCGCGGTGCTCGATTATGATCGGGATGGCTGGCAGGACCTGTTCTTCGCTCAGGGAGGGAAGCTGCCTGCCAGCAATCAACCCGGTCAGTCGGATGGCCGCCTTTGGCGCAATATTCACGCATCGACGTTTACCGACGTGACAGCGGTCGCTCAGATGACCGTTCCAGGCTACTCCCATGGGTGCTCCGTTGGAGATTTCAACGATGACGGCTTCCCTGATCTGCTTGTGTGCCGATATGGCGGGTTGACTCTGATGGCGAATCAGGGGGATGGGACATGGATCAATTCGACTCACGGCAGCGGAAGCGGCATTGAAGCTAATCAGCGATGGAATACGAGTGCCGCCTTTGCTGACCTCGACGATGACGGGGATCTGGACCTGTATGTCGCGGGGTATTGCGATGCCCCCTTTTCAGATCAGCTCCGAGCCTGCCGCGAGGGAAATCAATTTGCCCCGTGTCGACCGAATGCCTACCCACCAGGGGCCGACACACTTCTGGAGAACTTGGGAACCGGTCAATTCCAGGATCGATCACGGGCGTCGGGAATTGTCGGAGACGGTGGCTATGGATTAGGCGTCATCGTGGCGGATTTCGATGAGGACGGAGCCCCTGAGGTGTTTGTCGGCAACGATACAACTCAAAATTTCATCTGGCATCGGACGTCGCCGACGACGGATCGAACCATGCCCGTTTTCGAGGATCGGGGCTTGATCGCAGGCGTTGCTGTCGATGGAAGTGGTCGGGCGGAAGCCTGCATGGGAATTGCGTGCGGAGATGTTGATGGTGACGAGCGGCTGGATCTGTTTGTCACAAACTTCTTCGACGAAACCTGTACGTTCTATCACAACCTCGGGAACCTGATGTTCGATGATCAAACTATGCAGTTCGGGTTATCGAATGCGGGTCGACAGCTAATGGGCTGGGAAAGTCAGTTCTTCGACGCCGACAATGATGGCTGGCTCGATCTGATCATCGTCAACGGCCATCTGCACGATCAGCCGCAAGTGCCGCAATTCTACCGCAATCGGCGAGGCAGATTCGCTGAACAATCTTCCAGTGCCGGAGCTTGCTTCGGCGTCCCCAGACTCGGGCGGTCGGTCGCAACGTGGGATTACAACCGTGATGGTCGGGTCGATGTTGTGATGAGCCATCAGGTGGAGCCAGCAACGGTCCTGTGCAACGAGACTGAAACGGGACAATCGGTCACGTTGTCACTGGTTGGAACCCGCAGTGTGCGAGACGCCACAGGAGCCGTCGTGCGAGCTCGCGTCGGTCACCGCAAGCTGGTCCGTCTGGTTTCGTCGCAGGGTGGCTACCTGTCGGCCTGCTCCGCCGATGTTGTCATCGGTCTCGGTGATGCAACTGCCATTGATGATCTGGAGATCCAGTGGCCTGGCGGTGCTCGCGAACGTTTCGGGGCGTTGGCCGCAGGACATCGGTACTGTCTTCGAGAAGGACGTTCCCGGGCCATCAGTCTGCCGAAGGACGACTGAGTTCTTTCATGGCGATTGATCGGAGCCTGGCCATTCGCTCAAGGAGGATTGAACTCGATCCGCTTCCTCGACATGTGCGTGCGATCTCAGCCAATTGACAAGTTCGTTTCTCGCGGCAAGATTCCAGGGCTGCCGCACGACCCGCGCCTGAAGAAACGTCCCCAGCAAGTCGTCCTGCTGAGTGCGACGGCACCTGGCAATGAGCGCCGCGATCAGATCGGTACTCATCTCGGCCTGAGTCAATTGCTCAAATATCTTTTGCCGTTCTGGCACAAGTCTCCCGAAAGCGAATGCGGAATCCTCGGCCAATTCCCTGGCGAGCTTTTCGGCATCTGCCCCCTCGCGAAATGGTGGTCGCTGGTAAATCATCATCGCCAATGCGTGCGCGGCAAGGTGGTCTTCCGGTTGAACCGCCAGTCGACTGCCAACCAGACCATCGTCATTCGAGCGGTCTACCGACCACGTCCTGGACCAGACCTGCTGCCAGATCGAGCGCGCGATGACATCGCCAACCACACGATTTCCTTCCCACGTCAAATGGACATGCTCAAAGAAGTGCCTCCTGCCGGGGATCGCTATCGTTTCTCCATCACAGAGAGCCGCATGCAGATCGACGTAGAAAACTTCGTTTGCGGAATACCGTGATGCGACCGCTGCCATGGTCGAACGAAACGGCGATGGAGCCCGAAATCGGCAACCGTCCAGATCCAAAGCCTGTTGATACTCGGTGACCGCCTCCTCCAATCGTCCCGCCTTTTCGCAGGCTTGGGCCAGTCGATAGCGGATGAGTGGATCACGTTCACATTCAGCCCGTGCTGTTTCGAACAATTGTAAGGCTTTGGTCTTGTCACCCCAGAGAAGTTGCCGCTCGCCAGCCTTCAGTTTTTCGCGCCAGGCGAGTTCTTCAACGTGATTCGGTCCCGCACGAAGATTCTCGATCGGCGGTTGATGATGCTCATTGGCGACTGGGCTTACGAAAAGAATTGGAACACGTGCATTCCGGGCCAGCGATGCCATCTCCGTTAAGTTTTCCTCAAATCGGGCGATTCCCCTCTGAAACGTCTCTCCTTCGAGTGCGATATGCAAATCAGCGGGCAGAGATGCGATGAGATCTTGGGAGGGTTGCCGGGACGACTTCAACCAGCGAAAGGCTTGTACCAGGTACAGTCTGCGCCACCAGGCAGCTGTTCGATATCGACCTGGACTCAGCCATCCCGATGACGACGCCACGCCGCCGGGACCATAGAATTCATTGTGGCCGGTATAGACCACAACGACATCGGGATCGGCCTTCAATCCTTCCGCGACAACCGCCACTTCAGCCGATGAATTCAAGGCGGTGATGCCGGCATTCAGCACTTCAATCGTGTCGCCATCATCGGCCTGCGACTGCAGGCTGAATTGCAGGTGGCGTGGAAAGGCCAGTTCGCTGGCGTAGGGAAACCCGACCACGGTGGAGCCCCCCACCACGAGGATGCGGCGCGTTCTCAACGGCTTTGGGATTTGAAACGGCCGGACCTCGGGTCCCGACAGATCCCCTTGCCCGTAAAATGCTTCGTCAAATTGCGGGTTGAGTTGATACCAGCCGGTCGCATTCTTGATGGGAATGATCAGATTCAGGTCGCGGCCAATCCCCACGCACCGCAGGGCTATCTCAAGCAAGAGGACTGCGAGCAACCCGACCAGGACCGCCCCCAGCCGAAACAGTCGCCGTCGCCAGGGAGACAACGTACGGCGACCAGGTCGGCCAGATGGCGGCGACGGTTCAGCTGCGGCTGCAGACACTTCGTTCACGACAGGAACACTTTTTGCAAATGAGACGATCAGGTAAGGATGGAATGCAGGCTCAATTGAAAACAATAGTTAATCGTGATCCTTGCGCCGACGGATCCAATGATCATGGAAACGGATTCCGGGATGGACTTCGACAGCTGGCATATGACATGACGTGCAGTCACCGGCAGGTTGGACAGAGCAGAACGGCTGTTTACTGCTCGCTCCTCCATGACAGCTCTGGCAATGCGCATTAAAGGTACCTGCGGCTTGTTCAACGGACTGGTGTGGATCATGACACGTTGAACATCGCAACACGCCCTCCGATCGCTGATAGCACGCCGACTGAGACAGCCCCACCGGCTGAAATCTCGCCAGTTTCGGTTCGTCTGGATCAGGTATGACGCGTAACGCTTCGGTCGAACGATGACAACGACCACACAAGTGCAGTTCCTCGTCGGCCGTCCTGTGTCCTTTCGCGAATTCAATACTCAGTTGTTCCAGCCCCGCTTCAACGGCAGCGACGTGCCTGCGTCCGGGACCGTGACAGCTTTCGCAACCAACACCCGCTCGCAGATCATCGACACGCGTCCCATGGACCTGGCCCGTCGTGGAATGACAACCAATGCACGTCGTCACGTCGCGACCGCGCTTCGTACGTCCCAGGTAATCCATCGGTACTGTCACGGGTAACCCGGCGTGACTGGGGGTGAGGGCTGAGTTTCAGGCGCATCTTTTAATCTTTTTGATTTGGAGCTGATACCTGAGTGC
>JBAWWJ010000114.1:0-24866 GCA_037146815.1 Planctomycetota bacterium | reverse complement strand
GATGCCGCCGACATTGACGCCGCTGCTGGTGACGATGTTGGCAGGGTTAGCCGTGGTCTGTGTGAATCCTGCCTGCTGAACTTCGCGGACAATGAACGTCCCAGGGCCCACGTTTGCAAAGCTGTAGTTCCCACTTACGTCGGTCGTGGTAAAGCGTTCCCCCACATCAAGCGTGCTATTGTTGTTCGCATCCAGATAAATCGTAAAGCCTTGCAGTCCCTGCTCGCCGATGTTTCGGGCGCTGTTACCATTTGAGTCCTGAAACTTCGTGCCGCTGATGGTCACCAACTGAAAGCTGGCGATGAAGTTGCCAAAGTCGATGCCGATGACATTGGTGCCACTGATCGTGACGATATTGGCCGGATTGACCGTCGTCTGTGTGAATCCTGCCTGCTGGACTTCTCGGACAGTGAACGTCCCGGGGCCCACGTTCGCAAAGCTGTAGTTGCCGTTAGCGTCGGTTGTGGTAAAGCGTTCCCCCGCGTCAAACGTGCCGTTCGTGTTCGCGTCGAGATAGATCGTAAAACCCTGCAGGCCCTGCTCACCAATGTTTCGGACACTATTACCATCGGCGTCCAGGAACTTTGTACCGCTGATCGTGACCAACTGGAAACCGGGGATGAAGTTGCCAAAGTCAACGCCGCCGACGTTGGTTCCGCTGCTCGTGACGATATTGGCCGGATTGGCCGTTGTCTGCGTGAATCCTGCCTGCTGAACTTCGCGAACAATGAACGTCCCTGGGCCTACGTTCGCAAAGCCGTAGTTGCCGTTGGCATCGGTCGTGGTGAAGCGTTCCCCCGCATCGAACGCGCCGTTATTGTTCGCATCGAGAAAGATCGTAAAACCTTGCAGGCCCTGCTCACCGACATTGCGGACACCATTGCCGTTTGTGTCCTGGAACTTTGTCCCGCTGATGGTCGTCAGAGTGAAGTTGCCAAAGTCGACTCCGGTGACGGTCTGATTGGTCGTCAGCGTAATCGCGGGGGGATTCGGAGAGGTCTGCAAGACCCCCGCTTGAGGGACTTCTCGGACACGGTACGTTCCAGCGAAGAGATTTGTGAAGTGGTAATTGCCGGTCCCGTCTGTCACGGTATTTGACTCGCCCGTGTCAAGCAGTCCGTTGTTGTTGGCGTCCAGGAATACCGAGATACCAGACAGCCCGAGTTCACCCGGTTGCTGGACACCATCGCCGTTGAGGTCGTTAAACTTCTGACCGGAAATGCTGCCAGTCATGCATCCGGCGATAGAGATGATATTGTTATCGAGCGTCACGGCACCGTTGCGCGCCAAGGCACTGCCATCCAAGGTCGCGCCGGTATTTAATGTGATGCTCGTCAGTGCGAGAATATGCCCTACGAACGCAGTGGTTGTCCCCAATGTTGCAGAACTGCCGACCTGCCAGTAGACATCACACGGGTCACCGCCGTTGATCATCACCACGGACGAGTTGCTGGCGGTCGTGAGGGTACTTCCGATCTGGAATACGAATTCGGCATTCGGATCTCCCTGAGCATCAAGTGTCAGCGTCCCGGTCAACTGGGCCGATGACGCAAAGAAATAGACGCCTGGCGTCAGAGTCATTCCACCTAAATCCTGACCGGTCAGGTTCACGGTCAAGGCTTTCCCCGCAGCTTCATTGTACGCTGTGGTCAGATCGCTTTTCGCCTGGGTGGCAACCGCGTCTGCCACATGGATCGTTCCGTCCGTGACAGATCCCGGAGGAAAGCCAGTGACAGCGGAACCGGGGCTGACGCCAACGTCCCCTTGAATCGTGGACGGGCCAGTATTGGTCACCGTCGACCCGGCCAGAACGGCGAAAGTGTCTGCCGTTCCGAGGTCGATGGTCATCAGGATGCGATTCTCCAGGAGCTCGATTTGAGCTGCCACCGGTCGAGTTCGGCAAGGGCAATTCCGGCGAGGTGCTTTGCGATTCAGGAAGTTGTCAAATAGCCAATTGGTGATATTCCTGGACATGGTGAATTTCCTGTTTGCGGGAGCAAGGACGCATTTCAAAAAGCGAACGCAAGCACAGACGAGTGGTTTTCCGGTCAAAGGGAGGGCCGAATCATGGCCTGCCCCAATTCATCCAGGTGATTGACAGTTGCAGCACGGTCGCCAGCGACACCCAGATGAAATAGGGTCCCTGAGCAAGTGCGACCCATTTGACGTGCGGCCAGATGGCGATGACGCACCAGATGATCGTTGTCCAGACGACGAGAATATCCACTGCTGCCAGCGGCAAGTTTCGCATCCAGAACTGAATGGGCGTAAAGATCAGGTTTGCTATGAGATTGATGGCAAACGGCAACGCGACCAGCCAACCGATTTTGCCTCGAAACATCTGCGCGAACACGAACCCGAAGCTGACAAGTATGATCGGGTAAAGGACCTGCCAGATCAGACCGATTGTGGCCGGAGCGGGTGTCCAGGTTGGCTTTTCGAGAGCGTTGTACCATTCAATCCAGGGCATTTTTGTGGTGCCTTTCTCGATACCGAGTCGCGAAGTAATTCCTGGTCGCAATGGTGCCATCACAGAAGTTCAGAGTCACAATGGCGGGCCACTTTGAACGATCTTTCGTGGGGCAATAAAAAAAGCCGACGTGCCGGATCTCCCTTGCGGAAATTCCGGCACGTCGGCTTACTCTCTCACGAGCCATCTGGCCCAGCCAGATTGCTCTTGATTTCGTCTTCCGGCGAATTTGAATTGTGGTTGGGACACTTCACAATCTGCTTGTGACGAGCCCTACCTTTATTATCGTACCAATTTCCTGGGCCAACGGATAGGACCCCTGCGCAATTCCACAGGGCCAATCCCTTTTTGAAGCTGAGCAGGATGTAGGTGGGATCAGAGGCACTCAACGCGGGTAACGATCTTTGTCGCTGAAATCGTGAGGTTTGACGTCGCCGCCTGATGGCGGTGCCAGTTGTTTCAAATGACTTATCATCTTGATCGCGAAGCGATCGCAGAACGTAGCCGGGGGTTGCAGCGAAGCGAAAACCCCCGGAACGGAATCGCCCTGGAAAACGCATCCCGAAGGGATGCCAGAAAACTCGACTTCACTGCTATTGCAAAATCAGTACACGTCGAATTTTTGATCGTCATACCTCAAGTCCCGATTGAGTTCACTCATGGGCTCCACATTCTCGAGCCTGCGAATCCACTTCGTGTTCTGCACTAAAGAACGCCGGCCTTGGAATATCTGGGCGGAACCGCGCGTGGCCTGGGGCATGGTATCGAATTCAAACCGTAACATCTGGTATGACGCTTCCAACTCTTCGCGGAACGACCGTCGCCGACTATGCTCCTCCTGACGCCCGATATAACCCCGAACGCATTCCTTCTGAGACGCACTGACACTGAATGCGGCATATCCACCCCGCCAGCCGAATTGCGGTTCGGATTGGTGAGACAAACAAGTAATTTGACGTGGACGGAGTTCACAACGGAGTTCACAATTGTGTTGAACTGAAATTTTCTGGCATCCCTCCGGGATGCTTTTTGTATGGCGATTCAGTTCCGGGGGTTTCCGCTTCGCTGCAACCCCCCGCTACGTTCTGCGATCGCTTCGCGATCAAGATAATAGGTCGTTTGAAACAACTGGTGCCGCCATCAGGCGGCGACGTTAAACCTCAGGATTTCAGCGACAAATATTGTCACCCGCGTTGGTTCGCGGAGCGAACCACGACTATCTAGCGCCGCCCGTCAAAAACTCGTTACGCGCGTTGGGTAGCGCTTCGCCGCGCCGGCCCACCATCAATTCTCGACGTTTCCTGATGGTGGGCTGGCGCTCGAAGCGAGCTGGTCTCCACCCTACATTGAAAATGCCGATTGCCCTGCTCAGTTCCATCGTTTTTGCTTGAGACGGATCAGGTCGTTTACTTTGAGACACTCGCCAGGATCTCTTTGACCTTGCCGAAGTCGGCGGGCTTGATCAGATGGTGATTGAATCCGGCGTCATGTGAACGCAGTTTGTCTGTTTCATTCCCGTAGCCGGTCATGGCGACCAGTACGACTCCTGAGAGATCGGGGTGTTGTCGCAGTCGCCGGGCGACTTCATAACCGTCGATGTCTGGCAGTCCGATGTCTAACAGCACGATGTCTGGTCGAAACTCGACGGCAATCTCCAGGGCGGTCGGGCCGTCGTGAGCAGTCCGAACATCATGTCCAGAAGCTTCGAGGAGCAGTTCTAAAGTCTTCGTCGCATCGACATTGTCGTCCACGACCAGGACTCGCAAAGTTTGCACATTCGGCTCGGCGGTCACATCAATCGCCGTTGGGGACTGAATGGTGGGAGTCTTCATCACCGGCAAACACACGGAAAACTCGCTCCCTTGACCCATGACGCTGGAGACTTCCACCCGGCCCGCGTGCATTTCCACCAGCCGTTGGACCAGGCAGAGGCCGATGCCCAAGCCCCCTTGTGAACGGTCCAGTGATCGTTCCGCCTGTGTGAAAAGATCAAAGACGTGAGGCAACAGTTCCGGGGCGATGCCGACTCCTGTATCTTTCACCCGTAGCACTGCTACATCGTTTTCCCGTTGAACGGTCAGCGAAATGCAGCCGCCATCAGGCGTGTATTTGGCGGCATTTGTCAGCAGGTTGACGATCACTTGTTCGATTCGAGCGGCATCAGCGTCGAGCCAGATCGGTTGCGTCGACAACGAAACGGTGAGCTCATGCTTTTGCTGTTCCAACAGTGGACGAGTCGTCTCCAAGGCACGTTCGACAATGCCATTCAATTCGACCGGTTCTTGCTTAAGATGGATTCGTCCTGTGGTGATGCGCGAGATTTCCATCAAATCTCCCACCAGGTGGTTCAGTTGTCCGACCTGTCGTTCGATGATCGTCCGGGCTGTTTGCTGGATTTTGCCTTCATTCTTCTGGAGACTGAGAAGATGCACGGCATTGAGGATCGGGGCGAGTGGGTTGCGGAGTTCATGACTCAGCATCGCCAGGAACTCGTCCTTGCGACGGTGCAGGCCTGCCAGCGTCTCGGCTTGCTCCTGCATCTGTTTTTCCAGCTTACTGCGTTCAGTGATGTCTCGAATGTTGCACGGAATGACTTTGTGATGGTCTTCCTGGTAAGCGTTGGCGACAACTTCGACCTCGACCCGCAGTCCCTGGCTGGTTTCCAGCGGCAGGTGTTCGTATCGAATGTACCCTTCGTCCTGGAGTGTACGCACAGCGGCTTCGTTGGCCGCCTTATCGCTGAACAAGCCAATCTCCCAGAGTTCCTTGCCCAGAAAATGCTCGTGTGAATACCCCAGCAGTTCGCTCATAAATGGATTGGCGTCCGTGATTCTGCCGCTCGCTGTGTCGAGGATCAGAATGCCGTCCTTGGCGGTCTCGAACAGTCGCCGATAACGAATCTCAGAATCCATCAGCGCCAGTTCGATCACCTTAATGTCGTGAATGTCTGTGTTCGCCCCCACCCACATGACAATTTGGCCAACCTCGTTCCGCATCGGTACGCCACGACTGACGTGCCAGCGGTACTCACCATCGGCACGCCGAAAGCGACTCTCGTGTTCGAAGACTTCGCCCGTCTTCGTCGCGTGCAACCATCGTCGAACGTGTTCGTCGACGTCGTCAGGGTGGATGAATTGCTTCCAGCCCCAATCTCGAAGTTGCTCAAACGATAACCCGGTGTAGGCCATCCATTGCGGATTGAAGTAGTCCACGCTGCCGTCCGGCCTGGTGGTAACAAGTTTTTGAGGTATCGAATCCAGGATGAATGCCTGGAGCTTTTCGGTCTGTCGCAATCGCTCGTCGGCCAGTTTGCGTTCGGTCACGTCCCGAATAATGCTGGCGACCAGAATGCCTTTATGATCGGGAATGGGGCTAAGACTGATTTCGACGGGGAACTCGGTCCCGTCTTTCCGCAAGCCCAACAATTCTGCGGATTGTCCCATGGGGCGGGTGTTGGGTTGAGCGACGTATCCGTCACGTTGCTCGCGGTGTTTGGCTCGGTAGCGTTGAGGCAGCAGAATTTCGACAGCTTCTCCGATCAGATCTTCCCGATTCCGACCGAACATGATTTCGGCTTGTTTATTCACTCGAACGATTCTGCCTTCATCATCGACGATGACGACGGCATCGGGAGCGGCTTCCAGAAAGCTGCTGAATTGTCGCTGGGCCTGCCGCCCGCGGAGCAAGGACTTCACACAAGACAGAAGCACAACGGCGTCGATCGGATGCGTCAGGTAGGCTTCGTCGCCCTTATCCAGATGAGCAACGAACTCACCATCCTCGACCGGAGTATCTGACAGGTGCAGCACAGGAATGAAGGCGGTACCTGCGTGGGCTTTCAGGCGGCAGCAGACCTCGAAACCACTCATGTCTGGCAGATGAAGATCAAGGATGATGATGTCGGGAATTTCCGTCGCAAAGCGAAGCCCTTCGGCACCTGTCGACGCATCTCGGATTTTGAAGCCCGCTTTTCGGAGGGGTTGGTCGAGAGCGTACCGACTCTGTTCGTCGGCAATGACGATCAGCGCCGTAAGTGGCGAGGCATTCGGCATATGAATTTCTCGTTACGATCAGTTTGAGTCCTTCGGGCAGTTCTTACAGCACTTGTTCGATGCCGCCGAAGCTCCGTTTTCTGCCAGTTGCTGATCCTTCTGATTGAACGAAAAAACCGATGTGGTCGTACCGCGATACGGTAAACGACCACATCGGCTTATTCACTGACGGGCCACCCGCTGACGCAGGTCTGCCCTTCATTTAATCCTCCGAAGGTACGGGCACTCTACCGACTTCGGTTGCATTAACCAAGGTAACTCCAAGCGAATCAACGACTTCGCGAGTTTGTTTTCTGGTTCTGCGACTCGACGTTCAAGTGCGTTGGCAAATTTCAATTTTACTTTTTACCAGTCTTGGTATTCCCGTTCCAAAATCGCAGCAACTCGTGCCAAACGCTCAAATTCCTGTAAGATAGGTACGAGTATCTCGACTTGGGGACCGGGATGATTTGCTTGTCGGAACTTACGCATGAATGCTGATCGGGACACCAATTCCACCTCACTCAGCCTGTTGAATCGGGTTCGCCGGAATGATGTCGATGCCTGGTGCCGTCTGACGGCGCTGTACAGTCCGATCGTGTATAGCTGGTGTCGACGTGCCGGGTTACAGGACAATGACGCCTCAGATGCCGTGCAGGAGGTGTTTCGTACGGTCTTTCAAAGACTCGCGCAGTTTCGTGGAACCGAACGGGACGGAGGTTCGTTTCGCGGATGGCTCTGGACAATTTCCCGAAATCAGGTGCGATTAAACTTTCGGAATCGAGGAAAAAGACCACAAGCTTTCGGCGGTAGCGCTGCTCAAATGCTATTTGCTGAACAGGCAGACGGCTCAAGGGATCATGACGACGATGAACCTGATGCCGTGAACACCAGGCGTCGTATTTTGCATCGTGCGCTCGATCTCGTGAAAGGGGATTTCAATACCGTCACCTGGCAGGCCTTTTCTCGCGTGACACTGCAGGAACATTCGATTCAGGATGTCGCACGGGATTTGAAGCTGACTGAAAATGCCGTTCGACAGGCGAAATTCCGAGTCTTGCGCCGGCTTCGCGAAGAATTGGATGGCGGCCTGTAACCGCGGGCCTCCGTTTTCCAAAAAATCGCGTAACAGCCGCGCATCACTCTGTCAGGATCCAGGAAGACGTCGTTTGTTTTCCGGACGATTTCGCTCTGCGAGGCCTGACCCATGAATGCCGTCAACAAATCACATGAACAGCCATACATGGACCAGCTTCTGGCAGAATCCGAAGCGAACTCCCTATCGGGGCATGCCAGTGACGCAACCATAACCAACTTACGCGGCGAACTGGAAACCATGGCAAATGATTTGAGAACACCCGTGGAAAGCGATCCATTCTTGAAAGAACCCGCGTGCAGCGACGCCGTTGAAAAGGCGCGTGCGATTGCAAAAGAGACAATTCAGACGACAGCCGCATCAAAGATGGAGGGGGCGGTACACGCCGATGTGAGCCAAATCGGGCCATACAAAATACTGGCTCTGCTCGGACAAGGAGGGATGGGAGCCGTCTACAAAGCACTCCATCCACGTCTCGAAAAAATCGTGGCGTTGAAAGTCCTCACGCCGGGACGACTGAAGAGCCACGATGCCGTCGGTCGATTTGAACGTGAGATGAAAGCCATTGGGAAACTGGATCATCCACACCTGATCCGGGCACTGGATGCGGGTGAAGCGGACGGTGCCCACTACCTCGCGATGGAATATGTGGACGGCATCGACCTGTCGCATCTGATCAAATCGCGCGGACCGCTTCCGATTGCAGAAGCATGTGAATTGGTGATTCAGGCGGCCTCAGGTCTTCAGGCGGCTCATACCCGCGGCATGGTACATCGTGATATCAAGCCTGCGAATCTGATGCTCGCCCGTCAGGAGTTTGGTCCCCCCGTCGTCAAGGTGCTGGACCTGGGACTTGCTCTGCTATCTGACACCAATGCCCCTGACGTCGGAGGATTGACCAGCGACGGACAGGTGATGGGGACCGTGGATTACATGGCCCCCGAACAGGCAACCGACAGTCACTCCGTGGATATTCGAGCCGATATCTACTCGCTGGGAGCGACCCTGTATGCTCTGCTGACCGGGGGCTCGTTATTTCAGGGGAAGCCGAATCAGTCGCTGATGCAGAAGTTAATGACCCTGGCCAAAGAGGCTGCGCCGCCGATTCGTGATCGGCGTCCCGAAGTAAGCGTTGCACTTGCCGCGGTTGTTCACCGAATGATCGCCAAAGATGCCCGCGAACGCTATGCGACACCTGCTGAAGTGATTGCCGCTCTCAAGCCATTCGCAAGGGACGCAAACCTGGCGTCGCTCGATTCTGAATCGGGCCATTTCGTTTCAACGGACTCGACCAGTGCAGCCTCCTACGAAGGTACAGTCTTGCTGGATTCGGTACAGACGGGAGGGCCAACGTTGCCGCAGGTGATGTTACAGTCGAGCCATCAACAGCCTCCTCGCCGCCGCTGGATTCCCACGGCGATTGCTGGTGCTGCAATCGCCGCGGTTGGACTACTGGCCGTCGTCCTGTTGACTCTGAAGACTCCTCAGGGAGACGTCGTCGTTGAAATTCCGGGAGACCTTCCTGCCGAGGTTCGCAAGCAGATCAAGATCAGCGTGACCGGAGACGGTGTCGCGGAAGTCGCGAGTGAAGCCAATGGCTGGAAAGTCGGCATCAAAGAAGGAAAGTACAGCGTTGAACTGACGGGCGGTGGCGATCAGGTGCAGGTCGACGACAAGCAGGTCATTGTCAGTCGCCACAAGAAGGCCATCGTTACAATCACGACGAAGCCAACGGGAACAGTTGCCGCAAACACGACGAAGCCCGCAGACGGTGCATCAGACCTGGACCGCATGGCCGCCGAATGGTTATTGTCATTGAAGCATCCGCCGAAACTCGATTTGGCGAAGGACGGCAATCCTTGGATGAGCCTTCAGCCGGGGCAACCGCTCCCCGCAGAGAAGTTCCACTTGTACTACATCCAGTTTAACAAGCCCGAACATGAAGAGCTCGGCGACGAGTTTGTGGACGAACTTGCAAAACATCTCCGTGGTGTCACGAAGATACCGCGTTTTCAATTCAACGGAAGAAAGCTGACTGCGGCTGGCCTGGCCAAATTGATTCGACTGCCGGAATTCGCTGACGTGCAAGATTTGGTGATCAGCCCCGATTCGATGGACGACTCCATGGTGGCGGACCTGGCAGCAATGAAGAAACTGACAAGCCTTCGGATCGATCGTGCCCCCATGATCACAGGCAAGAACATGGGGTTCTTGAAGGGAATCGTCGGCTTGATCTTGCCGGAATGTCGCAATCTCACCCCTGAGGGCCTGGAAGAACTGCAGCAGTTGCCATTGGAATTGCTCGACATTGGAAGTGTTCGATTGACAGAGAAACATATCACCGCGATCGCAGGGCATAAGACGTTGCGGCGGCTTCATTCTCAAGGGATCGAAGACTCCACCGTTGCTGGTCTTGCGAACATGAAGAACCTCGTATGGCTAGGTTTCGAAAACAGCCAGATTACCGATAAGGGCCTTCAAGAGCTGAAGCAGTTTATGGGACTGAAGACAGTAAATGGCACTCCGGTCGTTATGTTAACAGGAAGCAAAGCCACGCCTGAGGGAATCGCAGATCTGAAAAAATCGCTGCCAAATTGCAGGATCGAATAAGGCCCCCTGCCCGGATATCTGTCGACAGGGAAAACGTAAATTGGCAGATCTGGATGCCGCATGAGGAACAGACTTTGCGTATGAGTTGTCGTCCCTCTTATGGTCGTCGTGGAACTCCCAGACAGATGCGGAAACCGTCTCGCGAGTCGGAGTAACTGGTGCTCTGCAATCCAAGACGGACTGCGCACCGGGCATTGCCAGGAACGTCGAAATAGTTGCCGCCACGGCAGACGGGGCGAGGATTCGTTGTGACGACGTGCAGGTCCTCGTGCCCACCCTTCGGATCGAAATCGTCAAGGATGACCTCCCACACTCCGCCGCACATGTCGGCGAGACCGAAGCCATTTCGTCCCCGTTCGCCGTAATGGTCCACCGGCGAAACAAACGAATATCCGTCACTCCAGGGGGCTTTGCCGAGCGGCCAGGTTTGCTTGCGATCCGGCAGAAAGTCGATCGCGGAAATATTCAATCGCCCTGCGCCGTCATGAAGTTCATTTCCCCACCAGAAATACTGACTGCCGTTGTTGCCGCCACGACACCCGTATTCCCATTCGGCTTCTGTCGGCAAGCGGTATTCCAAGCCGACAGGCAATCGACCGGCGTCACGTTCCCGCTGCGTCAGCCATTTGCAGAAGGCGCGGCCATCATTCCAGCTCACACAGACGACCGGAAAGTCATCCTTGAGCGGAAACGCAAAGTTTGGGTCGCGCCAGCTTTTTCCGGGCATCGATTCCCAGGGGTGAACGACTTTGGTGCCGAAGTGGTAGCCATCCCATTTTGGGTTGAAGCATTGCGTCTTGCCACCCGGCTTTTCAGCGTCCGTCACATACTTGGAACTTTCAACAAACTTGCGGAATTGACCGACGCTGACTTCGGTTCGCCCCATCCAGAATCCATCCTTAACGCTCATCGGACGTGGACGTTCCCCTTCAAAGGATTCTCGATCGGTTCCGGGCTGTGCTCCCCCTTCGATCCCCGTTGCCCACGATTTCTCTTCGGGCGTGCTCCCCATCATGAATTTGCCCGGGGGAATATAGACAACTTCCAGCGAGATGCCGTCCCCGAAGTCCAGGCGACGGGTTGTCCCCTGCTTCGGTTCGTCCGCTTGACCGGAAGCAATCATGCCAGCCAGACCACAGCATGCCGCAATGGCCATCGAAAACAATCCGCGAATCATCCGTACTCTGCGATTGAACATCGAAAAACTCCCTCCAGAATAGCGGCAGCGATCGATCTGAACTCGAAACGATGTGGCCTGACGATCGCTCAAAACGGTACCTGCGACTCCGTATCAACGTATGCTTCGGTTCGACCAATCAGCCGGCGTGACGAGGCACCATCAAGGACATCGATCATGCAAAAACAGCATCATCGAAGGAAGTCACACGGCACGAAATTCCAGGGCCAACGTCTTTTGTAGCTGGGCAGGATGTAGGGAGGAGTCAATGTTACCCACATCTTCTTCTCTCGGCGTCGACTTTTCTGAGGATGAGGAGCAGTTTCCCGAGGCCGCGCCAGCATGTGATCCCGTCGGGTTTGCCCCACCAACCTGCCGTCGCTGTTGTCGGCCATTTGTGGGCCTTGAGCCCACTGGGAATGACACGTTTTGAAAAATCCGATTGCCCTGCACTAACTTCGTCGTCTCAGGTCGCGTCATTTGGCAAATTCAGGCTGGCGATCGGCGTGCAGATAAACAAAGCTCTTGCCGAGGCGGCCACCGTAGTTGCCTGCCGAGATTCTGCTCAGGCCCGGTGATTCAACAGTCGCACGAATGACCGCGTGCGTGGCATCGAAAACGGTCTTCAGATCTCGACCATTGATGATGATTTCCATGATCGATTGAACACCGTCAGGAACTTGTGAAACACTTCCCAGCTTTGTCCGCAGAGTGGGACAGAAGGGATGGTTCGTACTCGCGAACATGAACGAGTACGCACTCCCTGCCTTCGAGCCGCTGGCAGCGATCCCGCCGGGGAATGGTGCGATCGTTCCGGGCACTGTCTCTAGAGCTTTGACGCCCAGTTCGGCAGCAGCCAGCGAGGAATCGACGGAATCTGCGAAGAACCACAGGTTCCCCCCCATGATTCCATCCTTGTAACCAAATCGCCGATCGATCAGGAATTCGCCTCCCATGATGGGAACGACCCAGACCTTGCGACCGTAACGCTCGTCTCGCTGTTGATACCCATCCCCGAAGAATGCGAGCTTTCGCCCGAGTTTGAAATAGGGATCTGTGTCCAGCAGGTTGAAACAGGCGGTTGTCGGACACGTGAGAACATTCTGGCTGATGCGATGCAGCAGCACCTTTTCCAGCAGTTTTTCACGATCCTTTTTAAATCGCGGGACGTGGAACTGCACAATGGCCCCGGGGCGTCCATCCGGGGTTGGAAACGATTCATCGCCTCCGGGACCCACGAACCGATCGACTCCTGCTTCGCAATCGCAGAAGATGCTGCTCGACGCATGACCGGTCGCGGCATGGCAGGCATGCTCCAGCCAGGTCCGGTCACGTGCGGTAATCAGCACTTCGGCATAGATACTGCGAAACGCTTCGGCGTACGTATCATCAACAATCGCGGCCATCGTAGATTCTCATTCCTGCAGCGACACAACGTCAGTTCCGGCCGCGACCGTTGTAGACCGCCTTTTCGGTAACCACTTTGTCCATGAAAACATCGTGGTCCTGCATCGGGATCTTGTCGAACAACTGGCATTCAAACGCCAGCGCGACCAATGGTGTGTCGGGACGGGCGTGTTCGAGCAGTTTGTCGTAATAGCCCTTGCCGTGACCTGTGCGGCCTCCCTCACGATCAAACGCGACGCCGGGAACAATGATCAGATCGATTTCTGCGACATCAACCCGCTTGGCAGCCACGGTTCGCAGTTCTGGCTTTGGCTCGAGAATGCGATACATGCCGACGGAAAGTTCGTCCGGGTCGGTCAGGTGAAACAATTCCAATTCGCCGTCGACACAATAGGGAACAATGATCTTCTTGCCACTGGCGAGAGCCTTGTCGAGATCATTGCGAGTCCGGACTTCGCTGCGGACATCCAAATAAAACAGCACTGTCGCCGCTCGCTGATATTCCGGCAGACTCATGCAGCGGGCGACGATTTCCCGGCTGATTTCGTCCTTGTTCTCTTGGGCATTGCGGTTGGCATGTGCCTGTTCGCGAATCTGCTGCTTCAGGCTGGACGAGTCGACGAGTTCCGCAGTCATGGGCTCCGTTCCTATTCTTGAATTGGCTCCGTCCGTCACGGGGAGGAATTCATGGAATCCTAACATTGCTTGACGCCGAGACCAACCGAACGACACTCGAATCAGATTTCGCCTCTGAGTCGATCGTCAAAGGACGTCCAAGAAATCGCTTCTCAAGCGGAAATGATCGGCGTACAGTTCTGGTGAATTCACGCATTCGATTCAGGCCTTCCAGCGAAAACCCGGTTCTTTGTCTCGTGAAGCGGCTGGCGGAGATGGACATTTCTCGATTTTGGAGACCCGGCTGTGGTACCCGAGGCTGCAGACTGTTCTGAGCAGAAATCGCCCGCAGAATACCCCGTTTGCCCTGAAGATGATGCGAGCGGCATTGACCAATTCGCTTCTCGAGTCTGGCCGACTTTAACTGTCCTGTGGCATAGCAAACACGACTTCAAAGCAGGTCAGATCTCCTTCGCGGTGCCATGTCAACCTGGCGGAATGGGCTTCGGCGATTTCCTGTGCGACGGAAAGGCCCAAACCAGTTCCATCAGGCTTGCTCGTCGCAAACGGTTCAAACAAACGAGTCACCATCGCAGGACTCGGCCCAGGCCCGCTATCCAGCACTCGCAACCGGATCGATGTCGACTCGGGCGATGTTGGCACTGTCGAAGATGTCCGAGAAAGTTCCACTCGCACGGTTCCCGCTTTACCTGTGGCATCCGTCGCTGCTTCAATGGCGTTGATCAGCAGGTTCAGCAGCAATTGACGGAGCGAATCCGCTTCACCCATAACGGTGACTTCATCTGCGGGGCGTGGCCAATCCAGGCGAATGTTCGCGTGGCGACACGAGGGTTCAACGAGTGGCACTGTTTCGTCGACCAGTCGAGCCAATGAGACCGGCTCAGTCGCGAGTATTTCGCCGCGACCCAGCTTCAGGAATCGCTTCAGCGACGTTTCCATCAGACTCAATTGTCGCAAGGCCACGTCCAGAGATTCGTGATCAACAGACTCAGGGATTTCCGTCTTGTGAAATTCGAGTGCCAGCCTTGCCCCGGTGGCTGAATTCCGCATCTGGTGAGCGATGCCGGCTCCCAGTTGACCGAGTGTGCGCAACCGTTCTCCACGCCGTACTTGTTCTTCATACTTAGCTAATTGCTGAGCCATCTGATTCAGCGCTGCGGCCAGATCACGCAATTCGTCGTCTGTAGCGGGCAGAGGCGTCGACTGGAAATCCCCGGCAGCAATCTTCGCCGCCTGCAGACTCAATTGACGCACGCGTGATGTGAATCGACGTGCCAGCAGTGTCGTGGATGCCACTGCGATAACAGCAGCGACGAGACCCGCCAGCAGAGGTGGCCAGGCCGCTCGCCTTGCCACGCGATCCCAGTGTTCTTCAGGATACAGTGCATACAGTGATTGGGATTCATTCCGGGGTGTAACGCGAACGGGAAGTCGTGCGGCACGATATTGGCGAGACGCCAGAACGAGTGTCAGGTCGGGCAGTGGTGCCGACGTACTCCCCTGGTCCAATTGACGCAGGTGGAACGTTTCGTCATCGGTCAGGCGAATTGTCGAATGCAACACCTGGCCAACCGGGCCCAGGACGACAAAGTCTGCCCCCGACAATCCCACCATTTGCCGCAGGACGTTTTCGGTCAAAGGGAATCCGGCATCCGCCAGGGTACGAGCCAAGCGACGCAGGTTCTCCTGCTCCTGATCCCGCGCGAACCTTGCTCCAATCCACGCCCCCGCAAGACTGGCGACTGCGACCCCCGCCAGCACAACCACCAGCATCGGAACCAGCAATTGTTGTTGAATCGGCCGACGCATTGAAAATTGTACTTTCGCGGAAAATCCAGACGGGGAACTGGTGATGACCTTAACACGATGGGGGCGAGCGATTCCAGTCTCTCAGTGACAACTCGATATTTCATGCAGTCGCATTGGCATACCCTGCCAACGGAACTCGTCGTGCTTCATACAATCGAAGAGATCCCAATCGTGATTCTTCATCGTTCTGCCAACTATCTGGACTTAATTGAAGAGGAGACCTTCGGTCGGGCGTTTCGGCGGGGTCAGGAGACCCGCGCCGAACAGAGACGGATATGAGCGGTTCCAGTCTCTGCATTCAGTTAAGGAATCGCTCGGCGTGCGGTACACTGGGAATCACAGCCGTAAAGTGTCGATCAGGATGACCGAGCCAAATAAGGAATTACGTTGAATTACCTCGAAAAAATCGCAGCGAAGCTGGCACCTCATCGGGAAGGATTGCTGAATCATCGGCTGTATCGTGAAATTGATCGCCTGGCCGCCATTCAGGTCTTCATGGAATACCATGTCTTTGCGGTCTGGGACTTCATGTCGTTGCTGAAGGTGCTGCAGCGCAAGATCTGCTGCGTCGATATCCCGTGGGTTCCTCCCGCCGATTTGCAGGGCTGCCGACTCATTAATGAAATCGTGCTTGCGGAAGAGAGCGACGATGATGGGCGCGGTGGATTTGGCAGCCATTTCGATCTTTATCATCGTTCGATGCGGCAATGCGGCGCGAACACGGCTCCCATTGATTCATTCCTGGCCAGTCTGCGACAAGGGGCTTCGATTCAGGAGGCACTCGAGTCACCCGTCGTTCCTGCTGCCGCGCGTCCGTTTGTGCAGCAGACTTTCCAGATCATTGAAGCGGGAAACATTTGTGCGATTGCCTCAGCGTTTACATTCGGACGGGAAGATCTGCTGCCGGAGGTCTTTCAGAAGATCGTCGATGAATTGAATGTGCAGGCGGAGGGGCAGCTTGAGGAATTCAAATACTATCTGGAACGGCACATTGGCCTGGATGGCGATGAGCACGGTCCCATGGCAACTCGCTTGCTTCAATCGTTGTGTGGTGCTGACAATGCTCAATGGGAACAGGCCGAAGCGGCTGCTGTGAATTCCCTGATCGCGAGGCGTACACTTTGGGATGGAATCTCGGAAGCGATCGGCGAACGAATTGCCGGATGACCTTCCTGGTGACTTTTCGCAGATTGAAAAGTGAATCCGTGAAGAAAGGACTGCCATGCCAATTCGTATTCCACGATGCCAGATCATCCCGACCCCAGATCACCGGGTTTCATTTGTCATTGATGGACAGGAACGCCTGGGATGGCATTTTGGAACGCATTATCCGCGTCCCTTTTTCTATCCACTGATCGGTCCCGCGGGAACCTGCCTGACACGCATGGGGCACCCGGGAGCACCCAACCACGATCATCATCAGTCGATCTGGTTCGCACATCATAAGGTTCTGGGAATCGACTTCTGGGCGAACAACTTGCCGTCACGGATTCGCCAGAAGGAATGGCTGGCGTATCACGATGGCGAAGACGAATCGATCATGGCCGTCAAACTGGGCTGGTATGACGGACATGACCCTAAAGAACTGCTGGAGCAGGAACTGATTGTCGCGGTCCGATCAGGCGGGCCGGTCGGTTCTGATTTCGCACCGGAAACAATCATCGAACTTCAATCGACGTTCCGGCCGACGAGCGAAATGCTGGAGTTCGGAAAAACCAACTTTGGATTCCTGGCAGTTCGCGTGGCCAAAAACCTGTCGGCACACTTTGGCGGTGGAACAATCACGGATAGTGAAGGTCGAGTCGGGGAGCCCGCTATTTTTGGCAACCGTGCCCGCTGGATGGATTACAGCGGGCCGGTGTCCGAGGCGCACGACGACGGAATCACGTACTTCGACCATCCCTCGAACCCTGGATCGCCGACTCATTGGCATGTCCGGGAAGATGGATGGATGGGGGCATCCGCCTGTTTTTCAGAACCGCTCATGTCAACTCGCCAGCAGCCATTGGTTCTGCGTTACCAGTTGCATGCCCATGCAGGAAAGATCAACACAGTACGAGCTTCGCAGCTTGCCGATCAATTTGCCGACAAGCCAGGTTTCGGAGTCTCGAAGGCGACTGCGAAGCATGAAACATGGACTGTGAAACGAACTGTTTCAGCCCAGTAACAAAGTTCAATAGAAAATCGTCTCGATGGTAAGTGAATCGGGATGGGTGCCAGCCTTCACTGAATCCCAAAGTCCCCGTTGACTTGCGTCTCGTGGAATTGCAGACTGATTCTGCTGCATCAATCTTCACCTGCTGGACGGGCTAACATGAGGGAAAAGGCTGAAACATCTGTCAAGACATCAACTGGTCCCTACCGAGTTTTCGTCAGTTATTCGCACCAGGATGCGAACTTCGTCAGTGTGATCGTCAAGTACCTGGTTGAGGTCTGCGGAGTCGAGGTGATCTGGGATCAGACCTTTGCCTACGGTCGTGGATTCCACGAACAGATTCGCGACTTCATCGCCCACTCACACGTTTTTCTCCCGGTGATTACTCCGAAGTCCAAAGAACGGGGATGGGTCCACCAGGAGATCGGCTATGCCATGGCCATGAACATTCCTGTTCTTCCCATTGCCATTGGAGCGGCGCCCGACCAGATGATCAGCATCGTTCATTCCATCAAGATCGATCCGCCGACCGATGGCAAGCCGGACTCAGAACAGTCCTGGGTCTGGGAGGGACTGAAAGCGACACTTGATAAACGAAAACTCGATTTTCTCGTCGAACGAAGTTCTGACACATCGCTGGCACGCTACCAGTGTGCCGACTATCAGGAAGAACGAACCATGCTGATGGTTCGGCATTCGAATACCGCATTCGACATCATGTTTCGTGGCCACCTAGTCCGCCAACTCGGTGGTCTCAGCTCATACCACATTCCAGATGCTGAACCGAACAGCGAAATCTGGAATGTTCGATACGGAAGCCGCGAACGAAGCGAATTTCATCGAAAACTGCAGCGATCAGAACGCAATAGCCTGGAACAGCATTCGGACGTGGCGGGTTGCATGCTGATCGTGAATCCCTACGAAATCTACGCGGATAGTGGTCCCAGGGCGTACGCGGTGCGATTACTGTCGCTGTATCAATTCTTGAAAAGTTCGCCCAAAGGCTCAGTAATCGTTGCCCTGAGTTCAAAAATCGGGGTTCATGAGAGCCTGACAATCGTCGGAGATATCTTTGCAGCAATGGCCATCGCAGGTTCGTCACGTGGTGGTTACATGCAGACGGTATTCACGACACACGCCCCCAGCATGAAAGCCCGGCATATCTATTTCGATGGTCGATTGATGGATTGCCTGAAGGGATGGCATACTCACAAGCAATGGGACAAGCCGATCCCTGACGTCGCATCGCATTTCGCAGATAAAACCAGACCGCATGCCGACTTTTGTCAGACAACCGTCGACTGGGCTTGCGACGAGATTGAACAAATTCTGCGCAAGAATCTTGGTGTCAACGGGTCGGACTTGTGCGGTAATCCTGTCGACTTAACGCTGCATCTTGCCAAGAAGGAATACAACAAGGCTCCGTATGACAGTTTGAAAGACTCCCCGCCGAAGCCACCGTTTGAGGTATAAACCTGCGGTCCTTAGCGCGGA
The DNA here is from genome assembly GCA_037146815.1 of Planctomycetota bacterium. GTDB lineage: Bacteria > Planctomycetota > Planctomycetia > Planctomycetales > Planctomycetaceae > Schlesneria. The sequence continues at coordinate 5,981 of JBAWWJ010000114.1, read as the reverse complement.
CTCTTCCTGGCATCAGCAAGGGCAAAATGTGACGACGCGGACGCTGCGGGTTACATTCAGAAGACGAATGGAAGTTTCTTCAGCCTCAAACCCCGCCGACTGGATCGTTCTCGCATCCGGTGAGGCAGCGTGAAACCAATGATAAATGTACGACAATCAGCCGGAACGCGCTAGCGTCCGGTTTCGGCCTATTATGAGTGTAAACCGTCGTCAGTTGAAACCGGACGCTAGCGCGTTCCGGCTGATGCGTGCATCGTAATCAACGTCGGGTTGGTACTCGTAGTGCGGCCAGATTGTCGTGGTTCGCTCCGTGAACCAACGCCGCATTTTCTTAGGGCAACTATTTTACGTCACGAATTGACGGAGCGCACAAGACAGACAGCCCGACTACGGCAAACCGTGTTTCTGGACGCCCCCGGAACAATTGATGCGATCAAAATCATCGAAGGCAAGTTTCCGTCTTCGGATGAGCAATGCCGAAAATGCCGAGGATTGGTCCGCACTCCACGAGAGAAGATGACTGATGTAAACATTGCGACTGAACTTCTCATGGACGCCTTCCACGACAAGTTTGACATCGCATACATCGTATTCGGCGACTCTGATCTGGCACCGCCGATCATTGCGATTCGAGAGCACTTCAAAACCAAAAGCGTATACGTTGCCTTTCCGCCAAATCGCTTTTCGCAGCACCTCGCGACAGACGCAACCGGCTTCTTTCGAATAAACGAGCCAATGCTGCGAGGCAGTCAAATGCCAGATGAAATCGATCTTCCAAGCGGTAAGAAACTCTGCCGACCACCGCAGTGGAGATAGCGTTCATCCCCAAATTCCCAGGACAATACCGTCGGTTCGCAGAGCGAACCAACGACTATCGGACAACTACCTGGCAGTCTTACCAATCCGATAGAGCCATTCCTGGCGTGGACCATTGGCGGCGTCCGCAATTCGCAAGTACAGGTCACCTTGACTGACGGCGGGGCTGGCGAAACCTTCTGTTCCAAGCGTGTTTTCTGCGACGACTTCAAACTCGTTCGGATTCGCCCGGAAGACCGTGGTCTTTCCTGCCATGCTCGTCACGATGATGTTCCCGCCCGAGGCAATTGGCGAACTGCGGAATTCTCCACCCCCCAGTCGCTTCTGCCAGGTTTCTTTTCCGGTCGTAGCGTTGATGCAACGGGCAATCCCTTCGTTGACAAGATAGACATGGTCTTCGATGGCAATCAGCGATGGGACGTAGGAGTGCGACTTGTTGCGCCACGCGACTGAACCATCCGGTTTCAGCGCCATGGTTTCTCGATCAGGCCAGCCGGCGCTGGCAATGACCAGATTTCCGGCGACTACAGGCGATCCCACTCCAGAATCGGCAGTCCCCTCTGCCGACCAGAGTTGATTGCCTGTCAACGGGTCATAGCTGCTGACTTGTTTACATCCACAGATGACGAGTTGGTCCTTACCATCCAGGGTGACAACGCGTGGGGAAGCGTAACTCGACTTTTCAGGTCGTGCTTTCCTCCAGACGACGGCTCCATCGGTACGATTAAGTGCCGCGACGTAGCCCCCCTGTTGATGATCAGCGGCCAGCAAAACCAGAGACTTGTAGAGCGTGGGTGATGCGGAATATCCAAACTTCGCGGCAAAGCTACCGACCTCGGTTTGCCAGACTTGCTTTCCGTCCAGATCAAGGGCCGTCGCCCAGATCTTGCGGTCATTGAGAAACAACGCGAAGACCAGCGTGCCATCGCAAGCCAGCGTGCTGGATGCCTGAGTGTTCTCGCGATGCATTTCCTTTTCGAAGTTGTCGGTGAAGAGCGTCTTCTGCCAGAGTTGCTCACCCGTATTTCGGTCCAGGCAAAGGACGGACTGCGTGTTTTGCCGCTCATCGGCGGTTTCCAGGAAAATGCGATCCTTCACGATGATGGGCGAGGAATGCCCTCGTCCGGGAATTTTTGTTTTCCAGACGACGTTTTCGGTTTCGCTCCAGCTTGTCGGAACAGCGGGGCCAGCGGCAATGCCATCTGCATTCGCTCCGCGCCACATCGGCCAGTCGGTTTCTTCGAACTTGAGCTCGGCAGATTTGCCGTCAGTTTCACTCTTGCTGGCCGTAATCTCGGTCGTCTTGGGGACTGGCGGTCCAGGGGGGCGTGGGCGTCCACAACCAGCAACAAGAATCAGGGAACAGATCAGCAGGAAATATCGCGACATGGGAAATCCAGGGGTAATAAGGCAGCGTTTCATCGCCGAGTTGCTTTGCAATTCGGCCGTTGTCGCAGTGCGACTACCCTACGTAAACAACTCCGTGCCAAAGAAACAACTCAACCGCAGGCCACGATTGGTGCGTGTGGCCTGCGGTTGATGATGTTGGGTGCGGCAGTTCGACGGAAACCATCAATTACCACTGGCTATTGCTTTCGCCTGTTCCAGCGATCCCCTGAATGTCGCCGCTGGCATCGCAGTGATCAATGTTATCGCGGAATTCGGTGCCACTGACGTAGCCCTGGCAGCCGAGGATTCCCTTGAGGCAGTAGGTCTGGTTCAGTGCACCGAAGGCCGAACCGACATCTTCCAGTTCGTTATTCACGTTAATGGCAACTTCGGACAGGCCGACGACCATGGCCAGAACGGCGATCGTAGAAACGAGTACCAGTTCGGCCGAGATAATGAAGCCAGCTTCGTCGTTGATCAGGGTGTTGATGAGATTGGTCATGGCGGTGGTCCTTTCTGGGACAAGAAACAGGAAACTAATGGTGAACGACGCCTGCTGAGTCGTCTCGTTGTTTGTTGTTGTGTGTTTCGCAGGATGAACGAGATGTAAAGCAGAAGGAGTGCCAAACCGGCTCTTGCGTGCAATTTTATTTTCAAACTGTCGCAACTCATATTCACAAGCCATTAATTGACTTGACATTGCGTCAATGCGAAAAATGCGTTCCCGCGGTGTTCACACGGCTTGCCGAGCCCAAGGCAGATGTGGCGATTCGTCAACGCGGGGGCTTTCCCCGGTTGCACGAATATTGCGTAACAGTCGTGCTGCAAGGCATTAACGATGCGCGCTGACAGCCAATGGAAGCGTGATGCTGATCGGCAACATCCGCGCAGCTGTTCCGGTCCGGGTGGGGCGATTACGTCGGCGAAATTCACGGAAACTGTTTACGGAGAGAGATAACCGTGGGCCGATCGCTTGACGCGCGTGGCTGAACTGGCATAATTCGTTTTCGCCGGGGCAGCATCATGCGGGTGTAACTCAGTTGGTAGAGTACCACGTTGCCAACGTGGTTGTCGTGGGTTCGAGTCCCATCACCCGCTCTTCCCCCTCGACGTGCCGGTTCCCCCAAGGTTGGGAAAAGTTGCTCCGACGCGTTCTTTGGATGGATGCGTCGAATTGTGGAACTGAGCGTTTTCGGGCCTGAGTGCCCATTCAGAGTGAATTAGTGAAAGCTGATTGCCTGAATTCCAACCGGCACTTGAGCCATCTCTAAACGAGGAACTGACTGTGACAGAGGCCGAAACCGCGGTAGCGGAAGTTCAGAACGAAGCCACCGAACCCGCTCAATACCGCATGTCGATTCAAGTCGACATTCAAGATGTCGGGCCCTGCAAGAAGCACGTTCGGGTGAAAGTCCCGCGCGCTGACATTGACCACTTCTCGGAAGAAGCCGTTGCGGAAATCGTTCTGACGGCAGCCGTTCCCGGCTTTCGTGCTGGCCGCGTCCCCGCAGCCCTCGCCAAGCGACGCTTCAAGGACGAGATCGCCGATTCCGTTCGCCAGCGTGTGTTGATGAGCAGCCTGGAACAACTCGCCGACGAAAACTCGCTCGATCCGATTAACGAGCCTGATTTCGACGTCGAAAGCCTGCGGGTTCCGGAAGAAGGTGACTTCGAATACGAATTCGACGTTGAAGTTCGCCCAGAATTCGAAGCTCCCGACTACGGCGGCCTGAAGATTCAACGGCCTGTCCGATCGGTGACAGACGAAGATGTCGATGGCTACCTGAAAAAATACGTTGGTCAGTATGGAAATCTGATCGTCCACGAAGGTGCCGCCGAACCCGGCGACTACATTCGTGCCAGCATCGAATTCAGCCGCAATGGCGAATCGTTCCGCAAGATTTCGGAAGTCGACCTGCAACTGAAGCCGACCGTTCGGTTCCGCGATGCCGAAATCAACGGATTTGCCGACCTGATGGCAGGTTGTACTTCAGGGACAATCAAGACTGTCGAAATCACGATTTCGAACGAAGCTGAGCAAGTTGAAATGCGTGGCGAGAAGCTGACCGCGACGATTGTCGTTGGCCAGGTGCTTCGCATGAGCCTGCCAGAAGTGAATGCCGCCTTCTTCGAACGCATTGGCTATGGTTCAGAAGAAGAGTTGCGTGACGAAATCCGTGGAATGTTGCAGCGGCAGGTGACCTACGATCAGCGTCAGGCATGCCGCCGCCAGGTCCTGGAAAAGATCACCGAATCGGCGACATGGGAACTGCCCGAATCGCTGGTGAGCAAGCAGACCGAAAACGCCATGCGTCGAGAAATTCTCGAAATGCAGCAGGCTGGTTTTACGACTCAACAGATCCTGGCTCGTGAAAACGAGCTCCGCCAGAAGTCGATCAGCAGCACCCGTCAGGCCCTGAAGGAACACTTTGTTCTGGATCGAATCGCGACGAAAGAGCAAATCGAAGTGACGCCGATCGATATCGAATCGGAAATCAATATGATGGCACTGCAACGGGGTGAAAGCCCACGTCGCGTCCGTGCCCGACTGCAGAAGAGCGGTGTGATCGAAAACCTGGAAGCTCAGATTCGTGAGCGAAAGGCTGTCGATTTCATCCTGCGTTCTGCCCAGTTTGAAGACGTTCCGGCGGCCACAACGTCGCCTTCGGACGATGTTCAAGCGTTGACCATGTCCGTTTGCGGAATTTCATCGCTGGTTGTCGAACCCGATGAAGACGGGGCTGCCGACGAGTAATTGATACGTATCCGCAAGGATACTGAGGAGTTCGGAAACGGCCGACTGGGAACAGTCGGCCGTTTTCGTTGGATGAAACCTGCGTCTCAGCCTTGTCTGAAATCGTGCTGGCGCGTACTCTTCCCGCGACCTGCTCGTTTTGGGAATTGTTTGGGTTGTGCCACCCAGGCAGGTGCTATGCCGGCCCTAGTGTGTTGAGGGATTCTGAATGCTGGATTCGCTGTCTCGTTCCTTCGAACCCATGGCCAATGCCGCGCGAGACTATTCGCGTCAGCGTCAGATGGGTATTGGCGATTTGCTGCTGGAAAATCGGATCGTATTCCTGGACGGCCCGATTCATGATGCCAGTGCCAACGTGATCGTGATGAAACTGTTGTACTTGCAGTCCGAGAACAAGCACCAGGACGTCCACTTCTACATCAATTCGCCCGGCGGTTCTGTCACCGCGACGATGGCGATCTACGATACGATGCAGTTCCTGCAATGCAGCGTGGCGACCTATTGCGTAGGGATGGCTGCCAGTGGTGGTGCGATCCTTGTTGCTGGCGGCTCCAAGGGGAAACGCTTCATTCTGCCGCACGCCAAGATGATGATTCATCAGCCGTTCGGGGAAGTCGGCGGGCAGGTTTCTGACATCGAAATCCAGGCCAAAGAGATTCTGGAAACGCGCGATGTCCTCAATCACATCCTGTCTGGCCACACCGGTCAGCCGGTCGAAGTGATTGCCAAGGACACCGGACGTGATCGTTATCTCAGTGCGATCCAGGCCAAAGAATATGGACTGGTCGATGAAATTCTGACGAACGCCAACAAGACCAAGACCCCGTGACCGGATGACACGATTCCGGCCCGGTAGACTGGTCCGGCCCCGAACACTGGGACTTCAAGCTGAAGTTCTGAGGAACGGGGGCCCGCTTTGAGCCTGAAACTATTCATTCCAACCATGACAGCGAGCCTGCGATGACATCACTCGTTCCATTCGTTATTGAAAAGAGCGGGCGCGAAGAACGCGCCATGGATA
>JBAWWJ010000113.1:0-25548 GCA_037146815.1 Planctomycetota bacterium | reverse complement strand
AGTGGCACCGGAACGATTCAAACGGTGACAGATAATGGCAACAGCACATATACTGTGACCGTTATACCCACAAGCGGAACCGTAACCTTAACAGCACCCGTCGGATCTGTGACGAATTCCGCAGGCAGCAACACATCGCTATCTTCGGCGAGCGTGACCTATACTGGACCAACGGCACCGCCCGGCGTGACCGTGACCAGTTCAAGCAGCACCACATCCAGCTCTCCGATTACATACACCGTCACGACGACGAACGGTGGGACATTGGACACAACCCAACTCTCGACGGGGGGAACTGGGACGATTCAAACTGTTACGAATAATGGTGATGGCACGTACACGGTGACAGTACTTCCTGCGGGAGACGGTCCCGTCACGTTAACGGCGCCGGCCGGATCCGTGTCGAATACACTTGGTACGAACTCGGCCCCGTCCTCGGCAACGGTGACGTATTCTGGACCGACGGAACCGCCCGGCGTGACCGTGACCAGTTCAAGCAGTACGACATCCTCGTCACCGATTACTTACACGATCACAACAACGAATGGCGGGACGTTGGATCCAACCCAACTCGTTGTGACCGGCGGTACAATTGGGACGACGACGAACAACGGTGACGGCACATATACGGTGACCGTTGTCCCGTCTGGAGATGGCCGGGTCACCCTGACGGTTCCGGCTGGCGCCGTGTCGAATTCATTAGGTACAAACTCATCAGTCGCAAGTGCCACTGTTACTTACTCTTCTGGCGGTGGCGGTGGTGGTGGCGGTGGCGGTGGTGGTGGTGGTGGTAGTACGGCGGTCCCGGAACCGTCAACAATCAGCATGCTTTTGTTAGGTGGTTTCGCAGCCGTCGCTTCAAAGTGGCGACGGCGCCGGAACATAACCGAGACGCTTTACCAAACTCACCGTTCTTGACGGACGCCAACGCAGGCACATGCGAAGGACCGATCAACCCATGCCTGGCTCATCCACAAAAGATTGTCGTTATGATGCGCACTGGTTTGAATCCTGCTTCCTTTCCGCTTTATGCCTTATTCCTGCCTTTGGGCATTAACTGCGTTCTGTGCGCGTTGACTGATGCTGTCAATTCGTACGGTGCAATCACGGCCCTGTTTGCGATAGCATGGTTAGTCAGGGAGAGCTGTGACAAGCCCGCAAATCCCCCGGAATGCCGGCTGAGATTGACTGACCTTGCCTGTGTCGTCTGCGGTACGCTCGTTCTGACACAGGCGTTCTACACAATCCTGATGTGTCTGCTTCTTCCTCGCCTTGCAGGGACGAGTTTTCACCGATGGATCAGAACGCCGGGAGGACTTGTCTGGTGTGGGCTGGCTGGTGCGTTTGCCTTTCCCGAAGGAATCTCGTTTGAGTGCCTCAAAGTGTTGCAGACAATCCCCTCTGTCGCACTCCCCGTTGCGTTGGGATTCCTGGGAATGGACTGTACGGCGTGCGATTTGGGGATCATGGTAGGTGACAGATACTATCCCGTAGTTCCGACATGCGCAGGTACCACCTGCCTCGGCGCTTCACTACTGCTGGTCATTGCAATTATCGGAATTCGTCGTCGCCCTCTCTTTCAGGGTGTCTTGCTCCTGATCTTTGCCGTCATGACTGCGGTTTTTGCTAATCAGATGCGCGTATTATCTCTGATCATTTTAGATCAGGTGTGGCGTGGCTCGGCGGAAAACGCCTCGGTCCACGACTTGACTGGCGCTCTCGTCTATCTAGGCGGAACCTGTGCGCTGCTGGCGTTCGACACATGGTTAAAACCTGCTTCTTCAAACGTCGCTGTCAATTCCGAACGTCGCAAGGGGTGCTGCGCGCTACAACTGGATCTGAGATACCGAATCGCACTTCTGTGTGTGGTGATTCACGTGCTGTGTGGGATGTTCGCACTTTATCGGATTCGGCTCGACGGAAATCGGGCAGCAGCTATCAGGCGGAGCGAGGTCGAACGATCGCACGCTCGAACGCTGATCGATTCCACAGCCCGGGAATGCGGCCTGACATCTTCTGCGCGTGGTGTGCGCACATTTCATGAGGAGCCACGAAAAGGGATGTGGAGCGAGGGGCTGATCGTCGATCTACCGAATGAACAGTGGATTATTCGGCTCGATGGGCTGTTTCAGCAGCCACATCATCTGGATCTGTGTTACCGTCTCCGCGGAGATCGCCTACTGAGTCTCGCGTCAGAACAAGGCGGCATCCAGCTACGTCATTATCGAACGACTGCGGGACAGGATAGACATCTTGCCTACACTCATGTGGGGACAGTGATGCCCCCCCTCTCTCATTCCGCTCTCGCGGTTCAGGCAAAGTACTTCACGGAAATGAGCTGGTTCAGCCGTGAAGCACTTCCATTTCTTTTCGGGAGTGAAATTTACGAATCTGGAATCATACAAGTGCAGGCTCAATGCATTCGCCAGAAAGAATTTGTCGACGACAAAGCATCACTTCAACCAACAGAAATGGTCGCTACTCTCAGGCGTAATCTCGAATCGATGCCTTAAACGGCCTGATGACAATCTGTGCTTGTACTTGTGAAGTAAGGCCCCCGCGACGCGGAACGAATTCGATTGCAATTCGGGTCAACGCAGTCTGCGCTGAGGCGTAAACTCTTGCATTTAAACGCATTTGCCCCTTTCGATTCGGACTTGAGCAATCTATGTTTACCAGTCGTGCCGAATAAACGGATAGAGGCAAAAATAGCACTCATTACACCCTCGAAAAGAGAGCTCAGCGATGTTTGTCTGGCATTCTCCGCTGGCACGAATCTGGTTAATTGCAGGAATTGCAACCCTCGGAGCCATATGTGGTTCTGCAGCGTCTGAAGATTCGAGCGGCGCGGGAATTCTGAGTAAATCAGAGTCGCGTGAGCTACCGAGACGGTATGCCACATATTTTACTGCTGCGTGTTCGGTATTTGAAGAGTTCGGTTTAGGTGCACTTCCGACAGAATCGCTCAGTGGCAGTTCGAGCATCGAATTCGATGAAGCGGTGGACGGTTTAAAGCGACGCGCGAATGAACTTCAAGGAAATGATACCAGTGCCGCTCGACTCGAACTTGTACGGTTGGCGTGTTCATCCGGTAATTTCTTACTGGCTGAGATTCATTTGCGCCGAGCCGCTTCAACTGCCACTGCTCCGAACTCGCAGAGTCTTGTCCGATGGCGCGCCCTGCTGGCGGCCACACGTTATCTCACTTTTGGTCGGGATGCAGATTTGGCCGCTATGGAGAGAGAGCTGCTAATATGCTGTGATTCGCATCTCGTGAGACATATCGTGAAAGGTGTCTGTACGCGACGCGAATCTTTAAGCAAGTCCGAGCCTTCAGCCCGTGTCAGCTTGTAAGGAGTCATCATGGGTAACACGTCTCTTCCCCGTGATGTATTTCCGCATCATACCGGAATCGGCCCGGGTTCAGTGCGTCTGCGTTTAAATGGAGGTTCAGAATCCCTGGCATCCAGTTCCTGGTCGATCTACGTTAACGAGCAGATCGTGTTCACTGGGAGTATTGACAAATGTCGGGACTGGCTCGACTTGTACGAATTCAAAGCCAGTGCGAACCCCAAAGAATCGTCGACGGCCAGTGCTTCTTCCCGAAGCGAGAAAGAGTGCTTTGTTTCAAGAATCGCATGCTGGTTCTCCAGGAGATTCAGAAAGCATTGATTGCGATTTGTGCCAAGCGATCATGCAGAATCACATCACCTCGCAAGGAAACAGTGGGTTAGCATGGACGCGCCTGGTCGATAATCGATATGCATCGAACTGCAACGACGGCCCTCACTTGTTCGCCATCTTCAATTCTAACTTTTCCAGCAGCCTCTCAATGGCGGCGGGATTGGCTGACTTGACCATGTGGCCGTCGAATCCAGCGTCCTCTGTTTTCTGCTTGTCGCTCTCTTGCCCCCAACCTGAATCGGCCACGATCATTAATTGTCGGCCCCAAGGCATTTCACGAATTTTGCGGCAAGCCTCGTAACCGTTCAGTTCTGGCATTCCGATGTCCATCAGAATCATGTCGGGGTGAAACGCCTCGGCGGCGGCAACTCCTTCGTGGCCACCGTACGCTACCTGCGTATCGTGGCCCGTGAACCGAAGCATTTCGGCCAGACCGTCTGCCACGTTTCGATCATCGTCCACAACGAGTATGCGGCGTCGGATATGCTTTCCCGTCGGGGCGTTGGTGAAGTCTGCCATGTCGGCGGCGCCATTGAGTACCAGGTGGAGTCTTACCGTGAATCGACTCCCATTCCCGCTTCCCGCGCTTTCTGCCACGATGCTGCCGTGGTGCATTTCTACCAGCCGCTTGGTGATGTTCAAGCCAATTCCAAGCCCACTACGCTGGTTTGTTTGTGGCTGAGCAAGCTGAGTAAACATGTCGAACACTTTATCCAGCATGTCTTCCGGAATTCCCACGCCGGTGTCTTCGATGGCAATGACGACTTCATTCGCCTGCTGCTCGACTGCCAATCGGATTCGACCTCGTTTCTCCGTATAAATGGCGGCATTGTTCAGCAGATTACATAGTACCTGGACAAGCCGGGTACGGTCACCGTCAACGTAGAGCGGTTCGGGCGGTATGATTACAACGAACTCGTGGCCACGCTCATCAATCAGCGGACGACTTATGTCTATGGCATCTTGTAAGATGTCCGCTACCAACAGCCTCATTTTCTGCAGTACGATTATTCCTCGGCTGACGCGGGACAAATCCATCAAATCATCAATCAGTCGAGCCATATGCCCCGCTTGATGATCCACCATGGCAACAGCCTTATCCACCGCATCAAGGTTGCCCCGGGCGAGCGAGACGATTTTTACCGCGTAGCGGATTGATGCGAGCGGATTGCGGAGCTCGTGCGCCAACGTCGCCAGGAACTCGTCCTTTTTGCGGTCGGACTCCTTCAAGTTGTCCTCGGACTGCTTCCGCTCCGTAATGTCAATTCCTTCAGCCAAGAGGTACTCAACAATACCTTCGTCATTCCGGATCGCCGACACAGTGTTAATCGACCATCGCACCGAACCATCAGGTCGATGGTAAGGAACTTCCCTTCGAGTTGGAGAACTGCCTTCGGCTATCGCTTCAGTAAACTGCTGCCGCCAGATCTCCTGAACATCCGGCATACCTCGAAACCAAGGAGCCTCCACGAATGGTTTACCGACGAGTGCCTCATGGCTGACGCCAGCTATTTTCAAGGCCGAACTGCTGATAACCTCGATCCGCCCATCGGGGGTGAGCAGTGCGGAGAACTGGAACTGGTGCTCGAGAACGGCGCGGAAACGTCGTTCGCTAGATCGTAACTGATTATCGATGTGCCGCTGGACTGTGATATCCCGAGAGATCAACAGTAAACTTCTGGTCAGTTCTTTAGTGGATTCCCGTACTGGACTGGCGGTGACTTCCCACCATTTGGGCGCCCCTTTAACCGCAGGGCAGAACACTTCGAACTTGTAAACTCCGCCTCCAGCAGCGGTCTCTATCGCCCGCCGCACGTCGTTTCTGGCCTCTGGAGGCCAAAATGACTCCCAGCGTTGCCCGTAATGTAAAGCAGGGTCGTCGAAGCCTGCAAATCGGGCAGCGGGTCCGTTCATCAGCAGCAATCGTCCGTCGATGTCCAACACATTCACGCAGTCAGTGCTTCCGTCCATTAAGCTGCGGTTAAATTGTTCACTTCGCCGCAGCTCATCCTCGACTCGCTTACGGACATCGATATCCTCGATCACGCTAATGGCGCCAATTACCGCCCCCTTGACATCCCGTAACGGACTGGAGGCCAATATTATCCACACCTGCCGACCGTCGTCTTCGGTAAAGAGAAATTCTATGCCAGGAACAACTCGCTCACCCCGTAAGGCCCGCATGCCGGGCCAATCTTCCGGCGGCAGCGGAGAACCATCCGGTTTCCATGCCTGCCAGCGGTGGCGGCGCTCGAGGTCCAAGGAAGCGGTCAACGTGGGGATATAGTGCCGCATGATTGGATTTTGCAGTACCATCATCCCATCAAGCCCGATGATGCCAACTCCTATCGGCAATTGTTCGAGGAGGGAGGTCAGTTGCTCCTCATTCTGCCGCAATTGTTGCTGGGCCAACCGCTGGTCAGTTACATCCTTCACGAATCCGATGGCATGGAAAGGTTGACTGTTTGTTTTCTCATCTGCCAAGTGTCCATCATCCCGCATCCAGACAATGCCACCATCTCTACGGATCATTCGGTAATATGCCTGGAAACTCGTGCAGGCGCTGTGGGCGCGGTCAAATTTCTGCAGAAAGAGCGATCGGTCTTCCGGGTGAACAAGTGCGATCCACTTGGAAATGTCACCGTTCAATTCGGTGGCTGTGTAACCAAGGACGGATTCGCAGTCGCCGCCATAAACCACTTGCTTACTTCTGCGATCGCAGTCGTACAGGACGCTACGACTTGCCTTCACGGCCGCTTCATAACGTTCCCGCCACGCCTCGGCGTCACTTCGCGCTCGACTCTCAGCGTTCGAAGCAGCCACGACTCGCCGATGGGCATCGTGCAGGCTCTCGCAGAGTCTACTCCCAATTATCCCACAAACTCCGGAAATCATGACCGATAAGACATCATTCGACTGCTCGTAGATGAGCGTGTATCTCGGTGTGACAAAACAAAAGTAAAAGCAAAATGAGCCGAGGAAGGTGGCCAGAAACCCTGCTTTGAACCCGCCGTACCATGCCGCGGCGAACGCCGCGAGAGTCACAAGAACACTGAACGAATCAGATGTCGAGCCGATAACAGCCTCGATTGCATAACGCGCGACGACTGCGGTCGCTGTCAGCAACACCGCGAGGAGGTAGCAGTTCACCCCGCCCTGCGATGTATGCTCGTGCAGACTTTCGCTATTCAAAATCACTCTCCAGATGGTCCATGTCGCGACATCAGCATGATATCACCCAACGTTGTAAGCAGACATGGGAGCACAACATAAATCGCCAGACCGGGAAAACTGACGATTGCGACTGTGACAGCGAGCCGGTCGTGTTCAGCGTTTGCCTCGAAAGGAAGCTCGACATGATTTGAGGGAAAGCATAGCAGTCAGCTTTCAGGAAGAACCAATCTGGGCCTCTGTACGACGAATTTCCAGTCCGTCGCCCGCCGTTTTCATGCCCACGTCGACGGACGAAAACTCCGTCGTACTTTTCGCTTGCTTTCGTAATTTTGTAGCATGGCCCGAAGTATCAACCTCCTTCTCTTCCTCCGTGCGTTTGCGATCATTGATCTTAAACGTTGATCACTGCGCTGCGCCCGTTCGTTCAATTGGTACCGATCGAATTTCGCTGCGATAAAGAAAAACGGCCCTCGAACAGATTTGTCCAAGGACCGTGTTGAAACCGTCACCAGATGAGATGCAACCATCGTCGGAGCAGGCACCATTTCAAACGTCTTTGAAGCGGTTGTAGATTTTTCGCCAGATCAGAAACGTTGGTGTCACGGTTAACACGACTCCCGCCAGCATCGACATGATTGAGCCGTTTTCCCACGAGTCTGACTTTTTTCGCCATGCCTCACGCTTCGCATCGTCGTTAATATCATTTGCCGAGATATCAGGTTGCGGGACAATTGACTGATAACAATATCCACCGGCAAAACCGCCGAGGAACAAAGCCCCCAACAGGAATGGAATGGCCGCTGACCTGAGCAGGAATTCCTTCAGAAAGGCGTAAATGAATCCACCAAATGAACTTGAATTGCCTGCGAGGGGCATAATCTGATGCGTTTTTTCGGCGTCATTTGAATCTTCCACAAGTGTCGCAGACTTCGTCCTGGCATCGTCAGTCGTGACGTCTTGCGGTTTATCCAGGTTGCGAAGATGCCTGCTCTCCCAGATCAGTTTGAACCCCATCGCGATTGCAAGCAGCGAACAAATGCCGATCCAGATTCCACCTGGTGGGAGCCGGCTAAAAGAAGACTGTGACATTTCATACCGCACATACCATGCAGTGAATGCTGCTCCACCAAGTCCGCATACCACGCTGACCGGTCCTGCCCACCACGGGGTCGGAGGGGTATAGCACGTGCCGCACTGAAGGCACAGACGATCTTGCGTGAAGGCGAGAAATCGATTTGGCGTGACTTTCGTGTGATCTGTGTGATGGCAAGAGGGACATGCGTCGGAGGTGTTCTGGTGTGCCATGTGTAATCTTGTCCTGAGCGTACGGGCTAAGGGGCAGCACGGGGGCAGCACGTGCCCCGTGTAATCGAGCAATAACTGATTGGTGGGCAGTCGACATTTCCCGGATAACTGGTTAACTAGCAGCAATCAGTGACGTGGTCGTTCGACATCGTACTTCTTGAGCTTACGATCCAGAGTCGAGCGTTCAATCCCCAGGATGTGAGCAGCCTGAGACTTATTCCAATTCGTATATTTCATCATCGCCAGAATGTGTTCCTGCTCGATGATATCGACAGAGACTGGTCGAAACAAGGAACGCGACTCGTCATCAGACATTCGCGGGTCACCAGCCCCCAGTGTAGAAAGCTGAATGTCCGAAGGACCAAGTGTCTCGCCCGAGCACAGGATCACAGCACGCTCAATGGTGTTCTGCAGTTCTCGCACATTGCCCGGCCATTGATACTTGACCAGAGCCGTGGCGGCAGCGGGTGAAAGCGAATGAACCTGTCGTCCACTCTTCTTGGCAAAACGTTCGAGGAAGTGGTTCGCCAGGATGGCGATGTCAGAGCGTCGATCACGCAGCGGCTCGACCACCAATTCCATGACCTGCAGGCGAAAATAGAGATCCTTACGGAACGTACCAGCTTTTACAGACTGTTCAAGATCGCGATTTGTTGCAGCGATGACTCGAACATCGACGCGAACCTCCGTGCCACCACCAACGCGTTCGAAAGGGTGACGTTCCAGAACCCGCAGGAACTTAGCCTGGATCGCAGGACTCATTTCGCCAACTTCGTCGAGGAACACGGTTCCCTGATGAGCTTGCTCGAACTTTCCGACTTTCCGGCTGATGGCACCGGTGAAAGATCCTCTTTCATGACCAAAAAGTTCGCTTTCCAGGAGACTTTCGCTGAGAGCCGCACAATTCACTGTGATAAACGGCGCACTCTTGCGACCTGAGTGCTCATGAATCGCCCTCGCGACGAGTTCTTTACCAACTCCACTCTCGCCACGAATCAGCACCGTCGCACCTGTCGGTGCGAATCGCAGGATCTTTTCTCGCAACTTGCGGATTGAATCACTGTCACCGACCAACTCTGTTTCGATCTGGAGTTGATCTCGTAACGAGTGATTTTCGGTTTCGACACGAGCCAGACTGACCGACAGGCGTTGTCGTTCCCGAATCGCTTCGAGGATGATCCCCATCTGGTCTGCAACAGCCAAGGCAAATTCAGAATCTTCCTGATCCAATCGATTATCGGGATTGGTAGAATAGAGCTGAATCAAACCAAACAGCCGCTCGGAACGACGAATTGGTGCGCAAACAATACTTTCTGCCCGCATCGCGTTCAGGCTGTCGCTTGCCTTGAAGTGATCGTTGGCATTGACGTCAACTGCGACGACCACGACACGGCTATCCAGAACCACACTGGAAACATAATCAGAAATCCGCTCAAACGGTCGTGCATCCAGCGACTTGTAAGCAACAAGTTCCAACTGGCTGGGGATGGGGCGATTGATGACCGCATTCGGTGGCAGCAGCAAAACAGCACCGATGTCAGCCGAGGTAACATCGAACAAGCCATCCAGCACAATCTCGGACAGCGATCGAACATCGGATGCCACACCCATTTTCAAGCCCAGACGAACTAGTCTTTGAGCTTCCTGACCAGCACGGTCTCGGGATGAAATCGCTTCAGTTTCTTCGAGCAGGTAGCGAGTGGTCCCCGATCGATGAACGATTTCCGGACGAGATTGGATTTCCTGATCCAGCATCTCGCCTGAATTGAAGACGGGAATTTCGGTCGCGGTATCTTCATCGGCAGCAATTCGATCGCGTTCAAAGGTAAACGATATGCACGTGTTACCAATCTGAAACTGTCGACCTTCCCCCAGTGCAAATTCGCCTGTTATCGGCTCGCCGTGAACTCGCGTTCCGTTGCGACTGCCACAATCACGCAGCTTCCAGCGACCATCGTCGAAGTAGACTTCGCAGTGGTTTCGACTGCAGGCCCCATCTGAAACAACAATTCGATTGCTGGTCGCTCGACCGATTGTTGCATTCTGTCCAGCCTGGACCGGAATCATCGTTCCTTCCATGGGACCATTCAGGACGATCAAATATGCTGTCGTTTGCTGTGTCGCCGATGGGACATCGTTCTTCGAGACGGTGTTTGTCAATTCAGGTTTCCTCAAAACTTTTTTTTAACCCCCGAGCCTCGTGATCAAAGGCATCAAATTCGTCGCTCGCATGTCTGTTTTTAGCTCATTGCCTGTCACTGCAGAGTGAGATGCTTATTGTCCTACGAACGCTTGTGATCTGGCTTTCTAACGTTCACTGCTCCACTCTTCGCGTAACCGAGAATCGCTTAACTTGATCAAAACTTCGGCATGAGAATAAGTCATGTACCCGAGGATTCTCCACGAACTGCAGCCTCGCCATTTCCATTGTGCGCGAACGCGCACGAGCAGGTGGTCGGCACGCAATGAGTCAATCTCAGGTAGAATCATGGGACAAGATCTGTGACGCGAGTCGAGATTCGAGCCCGTTCAGGTTCTTCAGGATCAGCCTTCTGTCGACTGCAGAACAGCGGATTGAGAGAACGATGAAACGAAATATGTCGCGAGATCCCAGTGAGGGATGCTGAGTATCCAACCCGCTTATGACAAGTCGCCGAAACGCGCCGCTGGACGCTGATGCAATTGGTGGACATACTTCGTTCGATGAAGGTCGCGACACCTGTAGAGCCATACCGGCAAAAAAGTGTCGCATGTGTGTTTCGCAAGACTTGAGGCTCATCATGTTCGCTTCCGTTCGATTATCGCTGGCTGCCGCAGGACTATCGTTGCTTCAGATGACGATCGCGTTCTCTGAAGCAGCGGAACGCGCGGATCTGATTGTCATTGGATCGGTAATTACACTGGATCCAAAGGATCGACTGGCCGAAGCGATTGCCGTTCGAGACGGGCGGATTGTCGAAGTGGGCAGTCGGGATGAAGTATTACGGTTGGCGGATTCGCAGACGCAGATCGTTGAGGCATCAGGTAAATCTGTCGTTCCGGGATTTATCGAATCCCATTGCCACGCAGTCGGTGTCGCCCGTGGATTGCTGGAGCAGACCTACGTTGAGTTGAGCAGCATTGGCGAGTTACAGGACTGGATCCGCAACGAGGCGCGACAACTCCCGAAGGAACGCTGGATCGAAGTTCCTCGAAACGAGATTACGCGGTTCAAGGAGCGGCGGTTTCCCACACCGACGGAACTGGACATGGCGTGTGATACCCACCCGGTCATCTACAATGCGGTTTCCAACAAGTACGTTTTGAATACGCTCGCGATGAAGACGCTGGGGCTGCTGGGACCCGATGCCCGTCTGGAAGGGGGCGAAATCGTGCGAGATGAGTCAGGTAAGCCGCGTCTTCTTCGAGGAGGTGGCCCGGCGCTGCGCCGGTTGATCCCGCCCCGCCCCGAACATACGGGCGAAGAAATCCGAAGTGCCCTGCAGCAAGTACTGAAGCGGTATAACGAAGTCGGTATCACCAGCATTTTCGAAAGGGCGATCGATCCAGCAAACCTGGCCTTCTACAGGGACCTGAAACAGGCCGAACATCTGACAAC
This sequence comes from Planctomycetota bacterium, assembly GCA_037146815.1. GTDB lineage: Bacteria > Planctomycetota > Planctomycetia > Planctomycetales > Planctomycetaceae > Schlesneria. The sequence continues at coordinate 13,787 of JBAWWJ010000113.1, read as the reverse complement.
GCGCGTTACAGCAACTTTTCGTTTCAGTGCAAAGTCGGCTGAGAATACCGAAAAGTATATTGCCAGCCTGGGACTGAAGCCCAGGGAGGGAGACGACTGGATCAAGGCGGGGCCGCTGAAAATTACAATTGACGGCGGCATTCATTGGGCAACAACCCGATTATCAGAACCATACGGGCCCCGGCGAATTGCGTTTTACGAACTGACAGACCCGGATTATCGCGGAGAGCAATTTTATTCCGTCGATGAAATGCAGTCGGTCTTCTCGACAGCCAGCAAGCTCGGGTGGCAGATGAGTTGTCATGTCACTGGCGATGAAGGGACGCTACGAGTGTTGCAGGCGCTCGAACGGGTCGCACAGTCCGACCCATCGATCCGGCATCAGCGATTTACGTTGATTCATGCCTATTTCCCTTCTTCTGAGATTGTCCAGAAGTGCCGGGAATTAGGAGTCTGCGTTGATACCCAGGGATATCTGTATTACAAGGACGCCGACACGCTGGCGGAAGTCTATGGGCCGCGATGGGCAGAACGATTCATCGGGCTGGGTGACTGGGTACGTGGCGGAGTCCCCGTCGGCCTGAACGCCGATCACATGCTTGGCCTGGATTCCAATCACGCCATGAACTCTTTTAATCCGCTGTTGATGATCTCCATCGCAGTAAATCGGCAAACGACTAGCGGACAGGTGTACGGTCCCGAACAGAAGTTGTCCCGTCGGGATGCCCTGAGAACTGTGACACAATGGCCGGCTTACCTGAGTTTTGATGAAACGAATACCGGTTCCTTGCAGAAGGGGATGCTAGCTGATCTGGCAATTCTAGATCGTGACTTGCTGACCTGCCCCGCGGGAGAAATCGCAGCGATCCGGGTCATGCGTACGATTGTCGGCGGACGTACCGTTCATCAGAAATAAGCGTCTGACGCGCTTCGTTCCGGACAAAAAAGTTAGCCAACAGAATTCGGATCTACCTTCGCTGATAAATTGTTTTTCCTTCCTTGATTGTCTCAATGACCTTGATGTCCTTGATGGTCAACGGCGCGACCGTCAGGGGATTCCCGTCGAGGATGACCAGATCGGCCAGTTTGCCAACGGAAAGTGACCCCTTGATATGCTCTTCGCGGTAGATTTGTGCTGCTCCTAGAGTGATAGAGTGCAGTGCTTCCAGAGGCGTGACTCGCTCGTTCGGGCCGATGACTTCGCCGTTCGTATTGACCCGGTTCACGGCAGTCCAGACGACGAGCATCTGGTCAATCGGCATGACGCTGAAGTCGGTGTGATTCGCACAGCGAATGCCCAGTTCAAGTGCTGATTTCATCGGGCTGATGGATGCTGTCTGGGAGGCTCCGCGGTTACGGCTATGGGGCTCGCTTAAATAAAAACAGTGTTCAGTAAAGAACGAGGCGATGAATTTGTAATCCTGATACTTCAGCAGTTGATCCGGTCGCACAAACTGCGAGTGGATTACGACAGTCCTACGATCTGCAAAACGGTCGGCGGCAACTTTTTCATGGCACTCCAGCAGCAGGTCGATCGCGGCGTCGCCATTACAGTGAGCCAGCAACTGCAGATTGCGGTCGTAGACCATCTTGATCAGCATTTCGGCTTCGGCCCTGGGGAACGAAGGTTCACCATGCCAATTTTTCTCGCCCGCCGGTCCTCCGGTCAGATAAGGGGTCGTGAAGTATGCCGTCCGCAATTGCGGCGAACCATCCATGGTGATCTTTATCCCGCCGAGCTTAAGGCGATCGACGTATTTGCCAAACGATTCGGGAGGATGCTTCTGAAATACCTCGTTGGCTCCGGTCACGAATGGATAGGCGACGACGTCAATCGACAACAATTTGCGTCTAGCAGCTTCATCGAGAAGTTCGATGTCGGCGGGTTGCGAGGCCCCCTCCTGAGCGGTGATGACCCCCGCGGATGCATAGATCATCTGGGCTTCTGGAAAAAGCGACAGAGCCTTCTCGCGATCCAGAGAAGGAAGCCGGGAAATCGCAATCGCCCATGCCGTTTCCATCAGCGGCCCCGCAGGCTCGTTCGTGCCGGGCTTGCGCAGAATCACTCCCCCCTTCGGAGTTGGTGTGTCGCGATTAATTCCGAACACCTGTAAAGCCCGAGAATTACACACTCCGCTGTGCATTGAGAAATGCTGAATCACCACAGGATTGTCAGGAAAAGCTGCATCCAGGTCAGCCGCCGTCAATCCCCGATTGTCGGTGAGGGAATCGCCGTCATAGCCATAGCCAATCACGAATTCCCCCTTCGCGATTCCTTGCTTCCGCTGCAATTCCCGCAGTGACTTGATGATATCAGAGATCGATTTACACGGTCCCCGGGGCGGGGGGAAGCAATTGGCTTGAGAAGCGACCTGCAGGCTGCTGATGAAATGGCTATGTCCGTCAATAAACCCTGGAACCAGTATTTTTCCTTCGAGATCCACCATTCGAGTGGATTCGCCCTTTGTCCGCAGAACGTCTGCACGGCTGCCTACAGCGACGATCTTGCCGTCTTTCACGGCCAGTGACTCGGCACCCGGGAGGCGAGCATCCACAGTGATTATCGGTCCGCCGTGATAGATCGTGTCGGCGATTTCAATCCCCTGTGCGGGCATCGCCATCACGATCACGGAGAAGAAAACCCATGCTGCAAAACAAAGGGGCGTCATTGGCCTGTTTCCATAAGCAAAGTCAATTGTCATATCGGGCCGCAACAGCCAGAAATCACCCGACAACACGCTGATCGCTCGCGGGATCAATCCCGCTTCTGTATGAAATCAGATTCCTGCACAGGACTTGGTCCTGTGCAGGAATGACAGTCATCAGACATTAGAGCGAATCACCGAAAATCAACGCTGTTCCTCAACGCACTCGATTCACAGGTGCGTCGGTCGCGGATTTTAGTCGGACCGTCCAGCAAATTACGAGTTGCGGCAGGTGCCGGTTCTGAAATCAATCTCAAATGCCAGGAATGCCAGGGTCCACGGACATTTTTTTAAGAAGACGAGATGTCACAAAGTTTCCGATGGCGTATCCGGTGCGCAATCCTTCGTCCGAGTCGAATTTCCAATGGATCCCCAGGAAAATTCGACTTCGAGCATTTTCGACGGCAGCGTCACGCAGGCTGATGAAGGTTCGTGGCTTGTATGGCCGGACGACTCCGTGCGAGTCAGTCGTAACGCCATTTAACTCGTCGGAAACGAACGTGAATGGAACGATATCGGTTCCATAAAACGCTTCAAGCACACTGAAGACTGCTCCACCGAAAGCGGCGTGTCCAGAACAATACGAAGGAAACGGCGGCGTAAAATTCTGGCAGACATTGGTGCAATTACTGAAGGGAGATCCCAGCGGCGTCCAGTTGGTGTCTGGCGATGTAGCCGCATTTCCGTCATTTCCAGCGCCGCGGATGCCCAGGACGGGCCGCCACAGTCGTTGGTTGTACTTCATCTTCCATGCGACGATGCCCGCGTCGGCCTGTGCAAGGTTGACCAGTGCAAACAGGCGTGCGTTTTCTGCTTCCGTGTTCATCTCTTGTTGCGCGATTGTCCGCACAATCTGATTGTACATGCGAGGTGGTGTACCGATTCCAGGGCTACCATCATAAGCCCAGTAAATCCCAATTTCGGTCTGTTCGGCAGTCCGCGTTGTCGGTGTGATGACGCCATCGCCCCCAAGAGATTTCACGTCAGCAAACGCCTGGGCATACTCACTGCTGCCAAGTGGAGGGCACGGCGGCGGTACGTAGCTGAAACTATTGTTCAGAGCAAACGTACGGACTTGCCCCCAGGTGGGGTCAAGAAATCCCTGTGTCCGATTAAGCGGATCAACATTGTGGTCACCCGCCAAACCTGTTGGCTTGTAGGAACCGACGGTCTGTGAACCGTCCGAATAGCGAGCCAACAACATCATATCGGCCACCATATTCCCCACCATGACTCCACGCGCCCGTCGACCGCTGTCGGTCAGTGGAGTCAGATAATCGTTATAGAGATTCTTGATGCGTGAAGCCTGTTTCGGATAAAGGCTGGTCAGGGTTCGTGAAGCGGCGGTAGCAACGGCGGCATCCAGTGATGCTGACGTCACTGGGATCTTTACGAGGTAGGAAGAGGCCTGTGTGTCCACGGAATTCGCGGCATCAAACATCGCAGCATGAATGATCGCCAGAGCACGTGACGTCCGCGTCGGACCGCGTTCGTCGGCAGTACCGTACACCCCCGCCGAATCCAAGGCCACAGTGTTAAGCGTGATCAGGTTCCAGTCGAGAATCGAGTCTCGACCGGGAGGATCGCCTGCGATTTCACGAGCCATCGAGAGACTCGACAGCACCAGTACACAACTCAAATGAATTACAAACGACCGCGATAAACGCATTTTGAACTCTCCACAGACGTTGACTGCTCAAACTGATACGTGCTCCTTCACACAGATAGACTTTCAGAACTTCCTGAACTCATGCCGCCGAAATCCGCTCGTTGGGGCGAGCAGAACCAATCGCCGGGCAAGTTCCTTTAATTCGCGGATATTCCCTGGCCAATGGTGATGTTTCATCTCCTCCAGCCAATTGCCATCGATGAATACGTTTCCGCGGCGAACGGTCTGCTGCATTTCCATGCAGAGATCCAGGAACAGCGGAATGATGTCTGCCGGCCGTGCTCTGAGTGCTGGCACAAATACTTCCGGGCAGAAAGATGTCATATCGTTAAATAATCCGACATTCGGGGCCGGCGAGGGTGTCGTGCCAGTCTGTGTCACACAGAACGTCACCTTGATACGGGATTGTTCATTCGCGGCATCGTACATCGCCCTCAACATCCATCGTGGAAGCATTTGAGGATCGTCAACGATGAGTTCGGACACATCTTTTCCAAACGCAGTTTCCAGCAATCCGACAGCCGACGAACGATCGTTTGCAGACGCGTTCACTGCCTCCAAGGCTTCGCTCGCCAGGCGAACTTTTGACAGACACATTCCCTGTATCTGCCTCGGAACAGACGTGACGTCGCATCGCGCACTGTAGAGCAATCTTGCGACATGCGATTTTCCTGCTCCCGATTCACCACGAATGCGGATCACGGGTGAGTAGGGGAAGTTCGTAAGGACTGACCATAATTCCGAAGCAAAGCTTTCTGATTTCGTGATGACTCTGGTGTCCGAGTTTCGAATCACGAACCCGTCACCAATTCCAGGCGCAGTCCCCTGGAACTTGCGCTCCAGCACACAGGTCCCACAAGATTCCCGAACGACGCCCGGTTTATCCCGCATGAATGGAACTGGAACATCCCGCACATCTTTGGTACGCGGTCGTGTCACGGTCAGTCGTGTCGAGCCACCAGACACGGAAAAGAAATCTGTCACCTCCGCGATCAGCGAGGAAGTCGCACCGAAGACGAAAATCGTGTTATCCATGCTTCTCATTTCAGGGCACCGCTCATGATTCTTTCAGACTTCCGGATCAAAACGCGTCAGGCGACGTGATTCAGGTCTGAGAGACACCGACGACGCGGAAAACGCGCCCTGTCCACGAAAATCCAAACGAGGCCAGCCAATTCGGAACGCCACAGTCGCTCACGCCGATTTCGCAGACAACAACAAGTTGGCCGGAACCTGACGTTGAAAAGCTGAGTGTCGCCTTGCTGCTTAAGTCAGAGATTCCATGAGCCGAACAGATCGGCTGCATCACGGCAAAGGTTGCGTCCGCACGTGGCACAGTGAGATTGGCGAGAGCCGCCTGGCGCGCACCGGCAACCACGGCCGTCTGCAGGGCAGTCAGTTTCAGGCTGACGATCGTAAAGTTGGCAACGGCCATCACGCCGATCGTTAACACGAACAGGCTCAACAACGCTTCAATCGTCAGCGCCCCTCGTCGACGTTCCCTGGTGGGGCATCGCACGCGGCCGACACGCGGCTTAGTTTGTGCAGGTACGCTGGTCTTCATGGCGGATATCATCTCCGGACACGCTTAAAGTCTTCAGTCGAGACCGACATTCATTTCAAAGGATGGCTGCGATAGCACTGGCAACATCGTTCAACTCGCTAACCAGCGCCGTACGAACCTGTGCCAGGCCGGTCAGAACACCAATTCCGACAATCGTGCAAAGCAACAGATACTCGACAGTTACAGATCCCCGCCGTTTGCCACGCTGTGTGTTTCGGGCGCGTGAAATCGTTGGTTGGACAGTCATTTTTTCGGTTCCTGAGACAAGACGTTGAAACAATTCGTTCGGGCGGGTTTATGATGCTGACGGATTGAGCGAATCGTACGTGAGCACGGCTCGGGTTCCGTTAAAGACAGCGAGTGCCTGGGACTTCACCGTGTAATCCGAGGCTCCAAGCTTTCCGGTGACGATCGTTGAAAGCGTGATGCGGTATGCGCGTTGTGTCTGCGTCGGAACGGCGACGCTGGGGGTGAAGACCCCGCCGACATAAGCACCGGTCTCGATCGAGACGACAGTTGGCGTGTTCCCCAGCACCGTATTGGCGGCGATCATCACCGTGATCTGTACCATGGCTGCCGCTTGCCCAGCGGCATCGTCAGGTGACTGCCCCCAGGTGCGTGCCCCCGCCAAAGCTGCTGACTCGGCAGCGGTTTTGAGTTCGGTTCGTGCAATATCCAGCCGTCCAACCGAAACGACAAACGCTACAGCGGCCAGGAAGATTGGCATGCATCCGAGAATCCAGATCACCGCAAAGCCGCGACGAGTGTCGCCGTGCGATGGCTTGGGAAGGTTATTCGATTGAGTCGAAAAAGCGTGTTTCATGACTGGCAACTTCCGGATTCGAATTGACGAAATATCAAGGGTTCAGTGGCATCGTCACAGTGGCATTGAATGTTTTTCCGGACAGGCTGAACCCGAATGTTGTCAGGAAGTCAGGACACGTGTTCTGCAGCGGCACGGTTACCGTTACCGTTGCCGCGGTGGCAGACGAGGATGTCGAAACAGTGACGCCCGTCGTCGTGATGCCAGCCTGAAGTAGCGTGTCATTCACAGCCGCCTGGACATTGCCGGGCGTTCCAAGCGCCGCGGCCACAAGCGCTCCGTTCCGGGCGCTCAGTACGACCTGGTTCGAACTCGCCACAAGGTTTCCCATCTCGAAGATTCCAAGCACGGAAATCACCAGAATCGGAGAGACCAGCAGCATTTCAATTGTGATGACTCCTTTGCGACGGCGATGGAACTGGCGAGACCCGTGTGTGACTGAGACATTCATTTAAACCCTCACTGACTGATTGCTGCGTTGCTATGGATTCGAGGCGTTATCGTCGAGCACCTGGTTAGCTTTGCCGATATGCGACTTCACAAGATTTGACGAGAGGTGGTCTTTCAACTCTATCAGCGGCGGGCCCAGCAGAATTGCCAGGATCGGCGGCATCAGGCAGAAGACGACAGGAAAGAGCAGTTGCATGGCAAGAGTATTTGACCTCGCTTCAGCCTTCTGCCGGAATGCGCGTCGCAAGCTACCCGCGAGTTCATCAAATCCCTGAGACACACTCGACCCGAGTCGTTCAGCCTGCTTTAACAGCAATCCCAGTGACCGGATCTCCGGAACATCTAATCGCGTCCCCATGCGATTCATTGCCTCGCTAGACGATGTCGCAGCGGCCTGGCGACCGAGAATTTCAAACTCCAGTGCCAGCTCTGGATGGTTCACGTTGGCGAATCGAGTCAAGTGCCGCATCGAGTCGTCCACTTGCAAACCGCCAGACAAACACATGGACAGAATGTCCAGGGAATCGGGAAGAGCACGCATGATACCATTGACGCGAGCATCCCCCTTGCGATGCATGAGCAAGCCCGGAATCGCGTACAGGACAATCGCGGCGCACACACTCAAGATCATGATGAGCGAGCGGAATACAGGGAGCAAAACAGCGAAGTAGGCCGCGACTACAAGCACCGCAAAAATGCGTGCATTACGAATCGCAAGATATCGAACCAGTGAGTGTGGCTGATAATCTCCGATGCGCAACAGATCACGTTGGAGTCGTTGCTTTTCGACAGGTAATTGTGGTATGGCACGGGCCAGAAGTCCTACCCATGCGGGAACCGGCTCCTCATCCAGCAGATCCAGAGGTTCCGATGGCGGCAAGGCAGAAGGTCGCGAGACCCGGAAGGCATCGAGCATTGCAAAAATCGCGAATGCAGCGACGACGATCGAGCAGAATACGATAAGGTCATTCACAGCCGTCCCTTTCCGTTAGTCTTCCTGAGTCAGTGATACAACCCAGATGATTCCAAGCAATTCGACGACCAAGCCTGCCCAGAACACAGTCCAGCCCAGCTGCGACGAGAAGAATTTCGCCGTGTGTTGCGGTTGGATGATCGACATCAAGATGAATAATCCAGGCCCGAACGGAACGAGGATTTTCGTCGCAAAACGACCTGCACTCGTTGCTGCGAGGAGCTGACGTCGCATCGTCAACTTGTCTTGCAGGACCGCGGACAATCGCTCCAGTGTCTCTGCCAGTTTCCCACCAGCTTCGCGATGCACCAGCAGGATTACCGCCAGGAACGAAACATCCGGGCTGCGGGTGCGACTCGCCATCGCGAGAAATGCGTTGCCCAGGCTGCTGCCGATTTGTAACTGCTGCCGACAGATCCTGAACTCGCGGCCAATTCTCCCCGTGAGTGTTTCCTCTGCCACCATCACCGCCTGATCAATACTCAAGCCGGCGTGCGTGGAACGGGCGAGCAGGCTGACCGCTTCCGGCAGCTGCTCGCGGAACAGATTCAGCCGCTGACGGCGGCGAAATGCCAGAGCCACCCCGGCAATCAACGGTGGAAGAATTGCCAGGCCCAAGGTCCACGAAATCGGCAAAGCAAAAATGAATCCACAGACGCCGAACCAGGCCGGCATAAGCAGGCCTCCAATGAGCGCCGATCGGGGAGAGATTGATAATTCTGCATCATCAAGCCAGATCGCCACGCGGGACTGCAGATTTCCCAGGATGCCCCGGGACTGAACGGATCTGAGGTTTTCGTCAACCAGCAGTTCATCCACATCCACCAGCTGGCCCTGCCCCACCATCATGCTGATGATGGCGCCGATACCGCAGATCATAGTCAAGAATGGTAAGATCCCGATAAGTAACGTCATAGACACGACCTTCACGGCTATACACTAGAATGGCGATACCAAAAGAAGCGACAGTCGCTCCGGGCGGGCATCGTGTAAGGCTGCTCATTCCTTTCAAGCGGGTGTGTGCAATCCGTTCACAGAAGTAACAGCCGTTGCACCATTCGCGATGGATGGCGGACCGCTCACCCCAATAATCTTCGCTGGACCGAACAGTCGCTCAACGGTTCCAGGGTCCGAGTGGCGCAATTGCTCGATGCATCGCGGAACGTACTTCGTGGACACAAACTGCTCGCTGGCAATGTCCCATCGGAAGACATCTTCGATCTGAAACTCGCCGCGTGCTGCGCCAATGAGTTCCGAGATACGAAGGACTTTGCGTTGTCCGTTCTTAAGGCGGCAGACATGGGCAATGACATGAATTCCGGAAGCGATGTAAGTACGAATGACTGGAACCGAAATCTCCATACCACCCATCGCCACCATGACTTCGAGTCGGGCAACAGCATCACGCGTATCGTTGGCGTGTATCGTCGAAAGCGAACCTTCGTGTCCGGTATTCATCGCCTGCAGCATATCAACGGCCTCAGGGCCGCGGACTTCGCCGACGATCAGGCGATCTGGTCGCATTCGCAATGCATTCCGGATCAGGTCGCGGTGAGTCAGTGCCCCGCGTCCTTCCGTGTTCGCCAGTCGACTCTCCAGTCGAACAACGTGCGGATGCAGTGGACGCAATTCCACAGAGTCTTCCACGGTGATGATGCGTTCACTCAGGGGAATGGCTGAGGTCAATGCGTTGAGAAGCGTTGTCTTTCCCGCTCCGGTTCCCCCCGAGATCAGACAACTACGGCGAGCCTGGACGCACAATCGTAGAAAGCTGGCCATATCCTCGTTTAAAGTCTGATTTGCCAGCAGATCATCGACCGTCAACGGTTCCTGCGGAAAACGTCGTATCGACAACGTCGGTCCATCGACAGCCAGAGGTGGTATCGTTGCATTCAAGCGGGCTCCGTCTGGAAGCCGCGCATCAACCATCGGATGTGATTCGTCGACCCGTCGCCCCACGCGAGACGCCATACGCTGAATAATGCGTAAAAGGTGCCGGCTGTCCGCGAAAATCACATCGGTCTTTTCCAGTAATCCACGCCGTTCAATGTAAACCTCATAGGGATTGTTGACAAGGATGTCGCTAATGTCGGGAGCGTTTAACAGAGATTCCAACGGTCCCATCCCCTCAACTTCATCCATCAACTCCTGTTCCATCCGAGCTTGGTCGTCAATTGCGAGGTGCGAGGCACGCCGGCTGACCAGGGTCGAGATTGCTCGTTGAAGAATCGCCTCGCGTTTGGACTTTTCTGCCCCCTGCAGCGACGACAGCTGGATGGCATCCAGCAATTGTTCATGGAGCCTTACCTTCAACTGCTGAAAGCGAATCGCGCCCTCGATTTCAGCAAATCGAGCCGGGATCACTTGATCATCCGGTAACTCAGAGAGCACGGCTGTGAACTGGTCTATTGTCATCTCGTTTTCCAATCAACAGGATCGACTTGGCGCGGTTTATAAGCCTTTTGTCGCTGCGCACCTTCTCCGCAGAACGTCATCAACGGATGTTCGCAATCAACGCAGATTGGCGTCGGGGTCAGCGTCGCGGGGTAGATTTAAAGGCTGCGGAAGCCCGCACGATCCGTGGATCAGTTGCGGGACGCATCCACACCGCTGAAACCTGCGGCTGCGGTCCCCTTGGGACGGTAGGTTGCGTCCGTCGATTGACCACGGGTGCGGGAGGCTGTCCGGTAGCCGCTTTTTGAGCGGGGACGGCACCACCGACATGCCGTACTGCGGTGACATTTGCTGCGGGTCTACTTGGCGCGGCCGGCGCTGCGGCACGTGATGCTGTGGCTGTCGACGCGGCAGTTGCCCTGCTGACAGGTGTCATCCGCGGAGCTGCGGACGTTCCCGGCCGGGCAGAAGCGACTTGAGTTGGCTGCTTGACCATCGACAGGGGTGCCTTGCGAGGGACCGGCGCTACGCCTCTTGCTGCTACGGGGCCAGCACTCGGAACATTGCTGACACGAACTTTGCCACCGTAGTTTCGGGACGACATCGGTCGTGGAGGAATCGGGTCATTCAACAGGTTTGGACTCGGGGCCGGCGGGTTCGCAGGCATTGGTACAGGTGTTGGCTGTGGCACCGGTTGTGGGGCAGCAGGTTGTCCAGGTGCAGGTTGCGCGGGCGCCATCTGCCCGGACACGGGCTCAGGATAGAAGTACGGCTGCGGACCAGCGGGAATTGGATAAAGATCCATCGGCACATCACCCGGCGCAGGAATAAAGTACGGATCCCCAGGTATAGAAGTCGCAATCGGTGAGTCGAGCGGAACTCGGGTGATGACACCTCCCCGGACGAGTTCCATGGTTGGGATCAGCACTGGTTCCGGAGGAGGACTTGGATCATTCAATCCCAGAATCTGCTTCATCCGTTCCGCATCGGGAATTGCTCCACTTGGGGCCGCTCCAGCGTCGGGAGCGGCAATCAGTGAGAATTTCCCGAGAGGCTCAAGCGATTTCAACATTTCGGCCTGCTCGGGCGTGACCGCCAAGGTGACGCCCCCTCCTCCGTGCGAATCCTGCTGCAGGGCCGGCAGCGTCTGCGCGTACCACTTCTGATTGACTGCCAGCACTTGGGCACGTTCCAGGATTCTTCCCCCTGTGAGCGTGAACTTTCCGTCCGATGGCGGAGTCGTCGCAGGCCGGAACAGAACATCTACGTAGGAGTCTGGTGTCGTCAGGTTCGTGATGCTGGCCGCATCGACGGGAATCATGACGGCGCGCATGCCAGGCCGCAATTTCTCGGAAATCGACGGGCCAGTTCCATCAGGGTAGAGCGAATCCAGGGGGAAGTACTGATTTTTGCGAATCGGTGTACGGACGATGCGACCGGTCAAGTCTTTACCCAGCGAATAATGGGCATCCTTAAATCCGGCTGCTTTCTTTTGCTCCGCAGTCAGCTTTTGCACATAGAAGTCTGACTTGGCGATCAGCCTTCCAACCTGCAAATCTGCGGTTGCCACCGGAACATCGTAAAGTTTCGGAACAGGAGGTGGCGGTGTCGGCTGGTTCATTCGCGACGCGATGACGCCGAGAGCGCCCAGCAACAACGCAAGACAAGCGAACAGTCCTGTCCGTCCCAGAGATTGGATGTATTTTTTCACTTGAGTTGGCCTGCTAATTGTCAACGGATGTTTGGAGCGTCACACATAGTGTTGAAAAGCTGTTTTGGCGCTTCTACGAAACATTATTGTTCTGCAGTGGGGCCTGACTGGCTAACGGCAACGTCAGTTGGATCAGGTTCGGTGTCGGAATAGCTGACCGTTCCGCCACCTGGCAATGCATAGGAAAAGGATTGGTTCAAGGAACCAACCGCCAATCCAAGATCGCTGTATTCGCTAACGACGGCATTACGATAGGAACTGAGCCCAACGATACTGCCGATGGCGAGAATCGAAGCCATCAGGATCAATTCAGAGACCTGGACGGCCCCGTGTTCGTCACTGACGAATTCCGTGACTAACTTTCCGAAGGAAGCTGTACGACGCGATGATGTTCTCATTTTCTCACAGCGCTCTCTGTCATTTCTCATCGGGCAACCTTACTGAACGCAGAAGTGACACCAAGTAAGACTGCTCATCACAGAGAAGCCTTGCCGGTCACATAAACTTTACCATCTCGATTGATCGATGAAGCTGCGCGAAACCGCATTCTTCGGCGAAGCTCTGCGAGCAGTCGCATTCGTCCCATGCAATTCCATCGCTGGAACAGAAAAAGGGCGGCGGAAACGTTCCACCGCCCGGCTGCTATTAGGCAGGAAGATCAGGGAGTTTCAGCCATTGGACTCGTGATGGTGACCGACTGTGAAACGGTTCCGGACACACCAGCAGCATCGTTGGTGTCTTTGAAGTCCGCGAAGGTGGACCCCATTGTCGTGATGGGAACACCGCTAACGGGCGCAACACTGAATCCGCTGTACGTGTAGCTCTGATTCAGGCTACCAACTGCAGCAGCGATATCAGCCAATTCTTCGACGACGGCGTTCTGAACGGAGTCCAGACCAACGATCAATCCGATGACGCCGATGGTGAGGATCAGGACGAGTTCGCTCGAGACAACAAAACCGTGATCGTCCTTGGAAAAACGCTTGATCAGATTCAACATGTTTCAATTCTTTCGTTATTTAACACACACACACACACACACACACACACGTGTTGACAGTCACTCACAAGGTTCGCCTAACCGAGTGAATTCGTGTCGGGGAGACTGGCGAGGTATCCGCGACAACTGTGTTGCATCACACGTGCCGGATCACCCTGAAAGAAATCCGCTGAGGTGGTGAAGACGGGCACGTGCGTTGAGAATTCCGGTTATGCCAGTTATTGGGTGTCGCGACCGTGCTGAAGCCCCTGGAGTGGCTCGAGTGACGATCACCTGGCGGGTTCAATTGGTTTGCCGCGCCCCTGGTTTTCAGTGTTTACAAGCCAAACCAACCGATGCGCGCCTCGATTTCCAGTCAACGAGGCGCCTACTGTCCAGTTCTGTATCCACATGCGTCTCGCGAAATCGAAGTATCTGGTGTCATGTCTGTCGCTCGGATTGGCCTGCCCTCGTTGAGCTGAGCCAGTGGAAATGAAAGTCTTCCTGCCGAAGAAAGGT
>JBAWWJ010000112.1:0-25679 GCA_037146815.1 Planctomycetota bacterium | reverse complement strand
GCGACATCCAGAACCACAATCTGGCGCTCTAACCAACTGAGCTATAGCCACCATGTCACGGAGGTGAGATTTTAGCGACCAATGACCGCGATGCAAGCCACCAAATTTGAGGCCTCGTCGGCGTCACTGGCACTGCATACCTATCGGTTACTCAAACCGTCGTTTGAGATTTTCCAGGCTCAAACCCGGTAAAAGTACGTCATCGGCACAACTGTCAGAGTCGTTTGAGCCTTTCCGATCCGAAGAATCCACGTTTGAGGCTGGGAATTGAAGAATTCCGTCGCAGTTAAAAGATTCGTCCGGAAGAGCCCCTAAAACGGACTGGATCATTTTTTCAAACGCGGGTGAATCGAACCCGATTTCGGGCAATTGCCCCAAAAACGACAGTCGAACACCTGCGGCGACCAGCAGTTCTACCGAATGCGAATTGGGTTCCGATTCGCGTGCCTCTTCTGCAAAATCTCGAGAACGATCGGGATTCAATGCAAATTGGAAGCAGTCGGCGCTGGCGTTGATTTTGCCGATCAGCAGGTCCGTCCAGCGATCACAGCGGCGGCGCATTCGATCGACTTCGGCTCCCCAGGCCGCCGGAACTTCAGGAGAGAGCAGATGGGAAACCAGTCGATTTCGAATCTGCAAAAGGCCGCCGACAGCATTTGACGCGATTCGGGTCAGATCATTTTGTCCGGATTCCTGATCGATCCGGCCCAAAACCGTGGCCCAGACCCGGGACAGCATTTCTGTTGTAAAGAGCTGAGTCGCAACCTCTTCAAACCGCATGGGTTCCGTCACTCCAGTCGCCTGGGAATCCAGAAATTCGCCCCAGTGCTGCTGAAGTGTGCGAGTACTTTGCCAGAATTCCCGCAGAGCAACCGACGTGGGTGCAGCTTTCGACGCAATCATTTGAGGAGCGACCGTGGAGACCAGCCAAGCGACTTCCGCAAGTGATTTGACGTTGAGACCCAGTTGAACGGTTGGCATCGTGACCTCGTTGTAGATTCAGTCTGTTCGAAAGTGAGATGGGGTCGTCGTTTGGACGCGTGACAACCCCGGTTCCCACATCAGGTGAGATTCACTGAGGCAAACCGAATGCCGAACCCCTCAAACAGCCTTGAATCGTTCAATTCCAGTCGATTTGTCTCCAATTCTTGACACTTGGAAAGACTGGCGTGACATCGCACGTTGCTTCCCGGCAACGGAAGTGGTGGCGCAACATGCGATTCGGCAACATTGGGTCTGTCGATCCCGTAACTGCCGACCGAACTCCTCTTCAATTTTGGAAAGGCCGTTTGCAGGAAGATGAGGGCAGAATGATGTGGGGCAGAATGATGAAGAAGTTCGATCTTTTCTTATCGTGCTGCCTTCACCGCACGAAATATCGATGGCGAACACCGCGGACGAGCGTTTCGCGTGAATAGGAGGTCAAACTGTCATCGGCCTACTTCACGCGGAGCGATGAAGGCTACTTTGAGGACTTTGTTCGGCGGGGCTCCCGACCCCGCCGAAACGGCTGTCTACCCTATTTCGACTTCGGAAGCGGAGCGGCGGGGGTGATCGCCGCCTTGGCTTCTTCCGGCGTCAGATCGCGCACCTGAATCTCCTTCAGGCCAGCAACTGTGGAATAGCAGGAAACCCCCAGCGGTCGTGACAATTCGACTTCGGGGCGGATGGAAATCTTGCGTCCCTTGGTTTCGACGCCAACGACCTGCACATCATCAATCCAGGCCATGATGCCGTTTTCAGTCACTCGCAACCGGATCTTGTACCAGCGATTCTTGTCGAAGGATTCGTAGCGAGCGGTCTCGTTGTTGGCAGCATCCTGACCATCCAGGCTCGAAATCCCCACGACGCCGCCACCCCAGCCGCCAACGATGAAACTGCAGGGATCGTCTTTGATCGGAAACGTCAGGCCGCAGAAGAAGTCGCCACCATCGATTCGCTTGGCTTGCAGCGAGATTTCGTAGTTCATCTTGGGAATTGCCGCAGCATCGCCATCCCAGAAGATCCCGGTCATTTCCGAGCCTTGCTGCATGATGATCGCTCCGTCTTTGACAGCGATTTCTCCTTCCCCGCCAAACTGTGAACTCTTCCAGTTCTTCAGCGTCTTGCCGTCGAACAGCGATTTCCACTTGGTGGCGGCCGGTTTTGCAGCCGGCTTTTCTTTTGGTTCTTCGGCCGTCGTCAGCGAAACAGCCACGGTCAGGCAGGCCAGACCGAGGCATGTCATCACGGCAAATCCACCGGGAAACCTTCGGCGGGAAAATCGATTCAAAAGCGGCATGGTCAGGGCTCCAGGGTAAAAAGGCTCAGGGTTCACCGAACGTCGCTGGTAAAACCGATATCAAGGATTGCGTTTCAACGCCTGCCGATCAAGTCGGAACGGAGGATTCCGATATCGACAATCTCTACTGGCTTCAATCGGGGGCGACTGATATATTCAAATCTGCCGCTTGAATGGATTTTCCAAACCCCGCCGCCAATCCTCCCGCCAGTGCCCTCGTTCCGAAGGCTTATCAGATGACCGACCAATGTCAGGATCGCCACCCGTCGTCGCGACGCGAATTTCTTGCTTCGAACGCGTTCGGAATCGGGTCATTTGCACTCGCCAGCCTGTTGAATGAAGCGGGCTTGCTGGCGGCACCACCAACCAAACCGATCGACCATCAGGCTGCCGACCTGCGACCGCGTGCCCCTCACATGGCTCCTCAGGCAACAGCGATGATCTCGTTGTTCATGCATGGCGGTCCGGCGCACATGGATCTGCTCGACCCCAAACCAGAACTCACAAAGCATCATGGCCAGGAGTATGGTGGCGAAGTTATCTACAGCTTCGTAAATCGTGCCAACAAGAAGTTGCTTGGCAGTCCCTACAAGTTCGAAAAACGAGGCGAATGCGGGACAGAAATCTCAGAACTTCTGCCAAACATTGCTGGCATTGCTGACGACATTTGCGTGATGCGGTCGATGCATACCGGTCACAACGGGCACGAAGTTTCCATCCGCTATTTTCATGGCGGCATTCCCGCAGTGACCGGCCGCCCCACGATGGGAAGCTGGATCACCTATGGCTTGGGGAGCGAGAGCCAGAATCTGCCGGCTTATCTGGTCCTGGCAGATCCCGGTGGACACCCGGTCGACGGGACTCACAACTGGGCCAGCGGCTTCATGCCACCCTTGTTCCAGGGGACGGTACTACGGGCTCAGGAACCACGGATCTTCAATCTTGATCCACCTCCGCATTTGAAAGGTCCGCTGCAAAAGCGAAATCTGCAATTCCTGGCACAATTGAATCGGCGGCATCTGGATCAACATCCGGGTGAGTCTGATCTGGAAGCTCGCATTGCCAGCTACGAGCTTGCTGCCGCCATGCAGACCGCAGCGACCGAGGCCTTGGATCTGTCGCAAGAGCCTGAACACATCCAGAAAATGTATGGTCTGGATCAGCCTGCCACGAAAGAATATGGCACCCGCTGCCTGATCGCCCGCCGACTGGTGGAGCGAGGCGTGCGGTTTGTTCAGCTCTTCCTGGGTGGGCAGCCGTGGGATAATCACACGAATCTGAAGAAGGGATTACCGGAAATCTGTCAGCGGACCGACCAGCCAGCCGCGGCACTGGTGAAAGATCTCAAGCAGCGAGGGATGCTCGATTCGACCCTGGTTCATTGGGGTGGCGAGATTGGTCGTCTGCCGGTTTGCGAAGGAACGCTCGACGATACCTGTGGCCGCGATCACAACGGGCAAGGGTTTTCGATCTGGATGGCCGGCGGAGGCATTCGCGGCGGGATGACTTACGGCGAAACAGACGAAGTCGGACACCGGGCTGCCGTCAATGCCGTCAACCCGAACGACTATCAGGCGACAGTCTTTCGATTGCTGGGACTCGATCATTCGAAACTGGTTTACCAGTTCAACGGTCGGGAACAACAAATCACCGACGGTCGGCCGGCACGGATTGTTGAAGAGATTCTGAAATCTCCGATCGTGAAGGCAACTTAGAGGGGCGTACGAATTACCACGGAGGACACTGAGGGGCACAGAGAGTAATTGAGAGATGTGAATCGCGTTTGCGGGACTGGGAGGGCGAGGCGGCGAGGCTCCCGCCGAGCCGCGATGGCAATCTCACGTCCGATTCACAGTCCGGTTCGGGCGGAGCCTCACCCTCCCGTCAGGAGCCAGCCACATTAATTGCTCCACGTTTTGGACGATTATTGACCGTTCCTTCAACGCCGAATCGTTGCATGTCCGACAAAAAAGTGCTGTGTCCCCGTGGTTCCCCACATTTTATTGGATACCTCCGGTCTCATGACAAGAAGTCACTTTCCTGCACTGACGCCTATCATGATATCGGTAGCACGTAGCTCGCCAAGCGCCTTTAACATTTGGTTCCGCAGCAGTTCCAAGTCTGCTTGAGAATCTACATGGCCAGCCAGCCAGATACCGCCTACCGACCGCTCGCCAATTCGCACATTGGAGAATTTCGGATTGGCGGTGATTATGGGTGCGACAAAATCCCGCTCCTCTTCATATCGCATGTGGTAGGTTTGGCGTTGCCCGGCCAACTGACCAGCGAAGCCGCCGATCAGGAGGCCGGTGCCAAAAAACAGTCCGAAGGCCAAAAGGCCCCCTGCGATCAAGGATAGACGTGGAACCATTTGCCTGTCTCCGTCTGCGGCCAAACTAATTCTGTCGCCCGTTGCCTGAGCCGAATGGTCGGGGCTGGAACGAATGTCTCGTCGCCGTCAGCCTGAACTGGTCATTAGCATGGCCGAGCGGACGGGAACATTGGAACGTACCGCATCTCTCCGTCAATCCGGCTTCGGCCACCAATGAAAACAGTCAGTTGTTTTCCGGAAGTCCTTCCATGTGTCCGAGGTTCTTCACGGGTGCGAAGATCGCCAAAACTTCAGCCAACAGTTGCTGATCGATCGGTTCCGCGAGCCATTCTGCCCAGTTGCGAATGTTTTTCGGGTTGGCGCTGCCAGCGACTGTTGTGGCGATGTCGGGGTGGGCACACGAGAACTGAACGGCCAGTTTGGCGATGTCGGAACCTCGCTTCGCACAGAGTTCTGCCGCCTGACGGGCTGCTGCTTTGACGGATTCGGGTTCCTTGAGCCATGCGGGGAGCGGTGCGTTGGTCAACAGTCGGGCACTGAATGGCCCCGCGTTCATCACGCCGACTCCCTTGGCTTTCAGGTACGGAACAGACTCATCGGCGAACCGCGTGTTCTGTAACGTGTACTGGTTGTACGACAGGACGCAGTCCACGTCGATTTGATCGCAGATGAATTTGAAGATCTTTTGCGGATAGCCACTGAAGCCGATGAATCGGACTTTGCCCGACTGCTGGATTTTACGCAGAGCGGGAATGGTCTCATCGACAATCTGCTGCATCGGCACGAACTCGATGTCGTGACAGAGAATGATGTCCAGGTGATCAGTCCCCAGGCGATGCAGGCTGACATCGACACTCTCGGCCACGCGTTTGGCACTGAAATCGAAGTGTCCCAGATCGTAACGACCCAGCTTGGTGCAAAGCGTGTAGCTGTCACGAGGCACGCCGCGCAGGGCAATCCCCAGCAACACTTCACTCATTCCTCGCCCGTAAAACGGTGAGGTGTCAATGAAGTTCAAGCCGCAGTCGAGAGCGACCCGGACGCTTTGCAGCGCTTCATCGAGTTGGACGCTGCGAAATTCCTGCCCCAGCGACGAAGCACCGAAGCTGAGAACGGGAAGCTCAAGACCTGTTTTGCCGAGTGGTCTGGTTTGCATGATGTGCTATCAATTCCGTGAACAGAAAGAAACTTGAATCAACCGATGAACAGCGGGACCATGTGACGATTGTAGATGTTTTCGGTCACCTGTTTGGCCACAATCTCTTCATTCGCCTTCAACAGATCTGTGTAACGGGTCCCCGCCTTGGCTGCGATCTTGAACGAGACGTGCAGCAATTGTCGGACGTGTGCGTTGAAATCAGGATGGCTGGGGATATGTCGCAGGGCACTTGCCAGTTTCGGCCCGCTCCAACTGTTGACGGTTTCGGCACTTGGCAGCTTCGATCGGTCGATGTCGATCACGCTCGCGTAAGGAGCACACAGTTCATCGACATGATCCAAAGCGTACGCATAGATCTCACGAGCAAGCGCCAGTCCGTCGCCACCTGCCTCGGCCAGCCCGATGAGTTCCTCAAGCCACGTCGTGCCGGCGGTCTTGACGTGCAAACCGGCTCCAGTCCGCTGCAGGGCCTTACGAATGATTGGATAGATACTGAACTTGTCACTTCCGCTGTGAACGCTCAGCTTCAGATTTGCTGGCAGTCCATACTGCTGAATGGCACTTGCAATTACGGCCAGATCGTCGTTGAATTCCTTTTCGAATTGGACAAGGTCACCGACGTAGTCGACCCCCTTGTTGAATCGCCCGGTGAATTTCGGGGCAATTGTCTGCAGGCGAATCTTTTCGTCTGCCAGGGCGGCCAGGATAATCAGTAGTTCGACAGGGGTTTGCGGAGCATCCGTTTCATCCATGGAAACTTCAGCGATCACATTCCCTTCGCCCTTGGCTGCGATGATATGACGATAGATTTTTCCCGCGTCCTGAACTGCGAGCAGGTATTTGGCGGTGACTCGTTCTACATCGCTGCGAGTTGTTGTGAATGGAGCACTGACGCCCGGCAGGCTGATCGTCCCGATGAGTTCTGGATGCCGTCCGACGAATGCCTGTACGTCAGCTTCGGCGGCCGGCTTTCCGATCGAGTCAGCGACATCGATCGTGAAGAAGTCCGAGCAGGGCATGAATCGACCGACGGTTTCCAATCGGATGTGGTCCGCGTCAACATGCCATCCCTTGGTCCAGCCGAGTTCCTGCACCGCGAGTTTTCCCGCGTCAAACACACTTTGCGGTTCCGAGCCGATAAATGTGTGCTCGCGGTTAGACTTGTTCCAAACCGGCACGACGTCGATTCCGTCGGCAGCAATCATCTGAAACGCACGCAGTTGCGACTTGGCCTGGTGAGCAAACCGGTCACCAACTCCAAACGAAAATCTTTCCAGGGTCAGCATGAATCATTCTTTCTAGTGCGGGTCGCACTTCCGTGTCGCGTCGAAACATGGGTTAGACGCTGCAGTTTGATGCCCGCGGGATGCCACACTTAAACGGAATGCGATCTAAAGAAGCGGAATGGCGGGAATCCTGACGCCTGAGTGACGATTTGGCAATGGATCTGAGTATGAGGGGAGTCCCCTCAACCCAATTCGAGCTACCACTCGGTAACTGCAAGTGCCGCTCCAGTTGGTCGCTCGCCAGTCCATTTGCGCAAATCAGAATCATCGCAAAATGAAAGAACGTAACGTCACTCTTCAACTTCGGGCGCGAATTCTCTCAACCGACCCAACCAGATCACCGCATGCTGTCGGGGCGATTTGTCGTTCTTGACCACCAGTTTTGACGGTCGCGAATAGATTCCGATCACGCGGCGACTGGGGTCCAGAACTGGACTTCCGGACCAGTTCAGATCCGAGACATCTTCCGAAAACGGCATCGTCAGCGTCAGATTTTTGTCGGATTTGGCAGCGGTCCCGCGGCGATTGACGCGTCCTTTCGGAGGCTCAATCTCGGACGGAGATTCCACCCGATAAGATTCCCCGGAATAGGGCGAACCGACCATCGAGTATTCCACCTTTGAGACATCGGGGAGGTCGCCGGAGTTTATGACGAGCGGGCTGGGAAGGCGTTGACCGGGAAGGATGTCGAAGACACCCAAGTCAAATCGAGCCTGTAAGGAGAGTGCCTGCCTGAGTTCTTCTTCGGGTGGGATGCTTGAGTCATCTGGTTTCTTTTCGCGCGGATTCTTTTTGGCCGCTTCGAGCTGTTCGCGCGCCGTCGCTGCTCGTTCGAGTCCCGTGCGATACGCCGCATGAGCGCGTATGGTCTTGATCGTAATGGGCGCTTTCAACGACGGTTGCGAAACGACGATCGACATTCCGTCACGCTGCAACTCTTCTGCGGCAATTGCCACGGCACCACTCGTAACCACATGGCGGCGGGAAGCAGCCCAGCCGGTTCCCAGTCGGAAATAGCCATCTTGTTCGGGGTGTTTTGCAAAAACCGCAAATATCGCCGGGCTGACAGCCGCGAGAACATCCTCAGAAACTGTTTCGACAGGCGTTGTCTTGTCCGGCTTGGGCACCTCTTTGACGACCGGAACCATCGGTTCTTCGCTGACCTCAACTTTGGGCTTGGTCACAACCTTTTTCGGTTCTTCTTCTTTTGAAATTTTTGTGTCAACGATGTCTGGAGTCTTGTTGGCCGCGATCTTTTGATCCTCGTCCTTTGGCCTCACTGGCGGATCTGTGTGCGTGACGGGCGGCTCGGTGGACGAGTTGGAATTGTCAGTGACCGGGTTTGAACCGAACCTCCAGACGGCAATTGCGACGAGGGCCAGTAATCCGACCCCACCGATTTGAAACCAGAACGCTCGACGAGCCCGTTGCTGACGTGCTGCCGTTGTCGCAGACGTCGAATCCAGCCATGATTTCGACTTAATCGTCGGAATCGGTGGCAAGTCCGGTTCCTCAGGAACCGGATTCTGAGGCCTTGATTTGATCGGCTTCGGTTTCGGTTTCGGAGTCGGTTGATTGTGGACCTCTTCCAGTTCGATCACATCTTCGATCGGCGGCACGACCACCTGGCGAGGCTTCGAAAGTTGCAGACTGTCATCATCATCACGAGTCGACGGGGAATCGGTTTTCGTCCTCAAGACTGGTCGGAACGGTTCCGGCTTCTTCACAACTTCGCGAGCGGGACTGGAATCCGCCCCGCCAGGTTCGAACGTGATTTCGGGTCCGTGATCTGTCAACCGGATGACATCACCGTTGCTCAGCCATTGCATCCGGGACTTGGGCTCATCACCAACCTGAATGAAACTCCCTTCGCGCACTTCGACGATCCAGCGTCCGGCAATTTTACGAATGACCGCATGCCGCGCCGCCAGGTCGTCGACTTCTTCCAGCGGAACCGTACATGCCGGATCACTTCCCAACGTGATGGTATCTTCAGCGACTTCGACGATCTTCCCGTCGATTCTTAATCGGATGGACATCTACCAACCTCTCTCTTCCCAGCAATTCCCTTGCATCGACGGGTCGCGGATCACGATCACCATCTTCAACATCATTTTCCGCGTCCTGCCTTGAGCCGCTTGCCCCATTCGTCGAGCTTGTCGTCGTTCAATCCACTGGCGCGTTCAATGGACAACACGGCTTTTCGCTTTAAGTCTGGCAAACGCCCTTCCACTTTCAGCCGACCGTTTTCACCGTATGTGAAATAGACTTCGACGACCGTCCCCGCGGGCAGATCGTCGGGTAAGTCCTGAATCGTACAGCGTCCAATCGGCGTGGAGTTCCGACCTGCTGAATCGCCACCTTCGATCACATTGATCACGATGTTTTTTTGCCCGAGCTTCGCCGTCCGGTAGCGTTTACCCTTGGTAACAGGCAGCACCGTGTTACGCGGGATCATGACGGAATTCATAGGGCGACCCGTGACCGGGTCCTTCGAGAGGACTCCCAGGTCATGTGAACTGACATTCCGCACACTCATGGCGGGTTTCGACGGCTTGTTGGGCGAGTCATCCTGCCGCGCCAAGAGCAGTCCTGCGTACAACGCTGCTCCATGAGCAACCGCTTCGTCGGGTGAGAGCGAGCGATCGACTTTCAGGCCGGATTCTTCCTCCAGCATCGTCTGAACCATCGGCATGCGCGTGGAACCCCCGACCAGCAGCAATCGGGTGACATCTGTCCACTGCAACTTCGCCTCTTTCAAAACACTGCGAGTCGTAAATCGCGTTCGTTCCAACAGGTCTGCGGTCAACTCTTCAAATTCGGTGCGAGTGATCGGCAGCCGAATTCCCTGCCCCACATGTTCAAATGTGATCGTGACTTGATCACGGGCCGACAACGTTCGTTTGACGTCCTCAGCTTCCTTGAGGAGTCGCTGAGTCCCTGCGGCATCCTGGCGCGGATCAAACCCATGATGCTTGTCTCGGAATTTGTCGGCAATGTAATCCGCCAGTCGACGGTCCCAGTCGATTCCCCCGAGGAATACGTCGCCGCCGGTGGCAATCGCGGTGAATTCAGAACCTTCGATTTCCATCAGAGTGACGTCAAAAGTTCCACCTCCCAGGTCGTAGACCAGGATTGTTTCTTTCTTGCGAGCTTCGCCCTTGGCATCAAGGAAACCTACCTGATAACCGAATGCGATGGCCGCTGCGGTAGGTTCGTTAATGATGTCGAGAACTTCCAGCCCAGCGAGCTGGGCCGCATCCTGCGTCGCCTTGCGGCGCGGCTCGTTAAAGAACGCCG
Organism: Planctomycetota bacterium; assembly: GCA_037146815.1. Lineage (GTDB taxonomy): Bacteria > Planctomycetota > Planctomycetia > Planctomycetales > Planctomycetaceae > Schlesneria. Next base: position 15,321 of record JBAWWJ010000112.1, on the reverse strand, counting down.
GGACCGTGACCACGACCTTGCCAATCGGACCGAGCTTTCGTTCGGCGTCGTTTTTGAGTTTTTCCAGAATGAGGGACTGAATCACTTCCGGTGGAAGCTGCTGTCCGCCAACCTTTTTGGAGTAGAACATGCTGCCCATATCGCGTTTGGCGAAGTCGGCGATCAAATCCGGCTCCATCACCGCCGCTTTCACCGCTTCTTTGCCAACAACGGCCGATTTTCCGTCGAACAACACGACGCTGGGGGTAATGAGGTCGCCTTCACCATTGACGATCGTGATGGGACGTCCAGATCCGTCGAGATATGCGACGACGGAAAATGTCGTGCCCAGGTCGATTCCGATTGGCGATTTTGAACTCATAAGATTTCCCGGCGGACATTCAGTCGGAGGGCTGTGGCGTGAAGCTGGCAGGTCGCGAACGTTTGCTTCGCGAGACAGGCGTTATGCGTATTTTCAAGTTTGTGACGAGTCTCGCCGATCGGCCGGAACGATCTGGATTCCAGCTCCCGACGGTCACTATCCGGTTAGCGTTTCTTTTGAATGATGATCATGACCGTTGACGGGCTGACTTTCGCGTCGACATCGGTCCATTCCACTGTTTTCGTTTCTGGGGCAACGGGTGTGAACTCGGGCAGATTCTGCTTAAGAAATGGCATCACGTCTTTCATGGGAATCGCCAATCCATAACTTTGGACAAAGGCCGCTGTAAACGTCTTCGCAGCAATAATTCCAACCACAGAACCTGTTCGATCACAGAGTGGCCCGCCGCTGTTTCCCGGGTTCACTTGAACATCCAGGACCATCATTCGATCGGTTTCTTCAGAAGGGAGTCCGGTCACAATTCCGCGAGTTGCTTTCAGGCCTTTGCCAACCACCGTTGCAATTGGAAAACCCAGGGCCATCACTTCCGTCCCTCGGCCGACAGGAACAGCATTCAAAGCCAGTGGAGCAGCCTTCAAATCACGGCATTCCACCAGAGCAACATCCAGATCCTTTGAAACAGCGACCACTTTTGCGGCCAGAATCCGGTCGGATCGAGCCGGGTCCTGGATCACCAGCGAATCGGCATCATCAACGACGTGGCGATTGGTCAGGATGAATCCCGGTGCAACGACAAAACCAGTCCCATTGCCAACCACGCGACTCTCTTCTACGGGTGATTCGCTCCCTTTGGGTCGCAGCAGGCGACTCAGTACATAGCCCTTGGAGGTGTTTGATCGATTTCCCGGGTCCTTGGTAATCATCTTCTGATACACATCCGACGCGTCGGACATCGCCTTTTTGTCGACCGTTCCCAGCCTTTTCAGGTTAGCATCCGAAATGAATTGCCCCAGATTTTGTGCAACCGCCCTGTTTTCCAAATCAATTGCCGCTGCTTTCTCCCAATGCTTGACGGCAGGGGTGTAGCGTTTGGTTTGAACCTCACAAACGGCGACGTTGTTCAACAGCGAAACATTTTCCGGGGCACGCTGCAGGCACTCTTTGAATCGTGCTTCTGCCGCTTTGAAGTCACGATTGAGGAACGCACCGACTGCGAGCAGGAAAATCGACTCAAGATGTTCGGGATAGACCTTGCCGGCTCGCTCAAGTTTCGCATTAGCCCCAACAAAATCATCGACATTCAGCATCTCCAGAGCTTCGCTAACAAGCGTGTCGGCTTCTTTTTTCAGACTATCCGCTTCGCTTTTTGACATCCATTTCGTGCCAACTCGAACCATCTGATCGATGGAGGCCTGTTCCCAGTATTCCATTCGAGACTGACCCTGCTCTTTTTCCTCAGCGGTCAATTCTGCCGTCGTCAAGAAAATCTTAAACAGGACGAGCGCTTCATCGGCAGTCTGGCACTTCTGAGCGTTGGCCTCAACGGCCTTAACACGAGCGGCCGTCGGGGGCTTGGAATTTGGCTTCTTGGAAACCGACTCTGTCCCGGTGGGCGGCTGCGGTTTTGTCGACGGTGGCACAACTGGTACTGAGGGAGTGGCCGACTTGATTCGTGTGACGTCAGCCTTGATCCGGACGGCAATGGCATCGACGGGTGAATCCCCGAACGCCTCGACAGCATTTTTCGGCGAAAACTGTGCGTAACTCCTATCGTCCACGCAGGTAACGGCCAGCAATGCGACAAGCACAGCAAATACCAAACTGCCTGGAATTACGGTGTGGAAGCGGAAACGGAGGCTGTTCATCGAATATTCCTGCAAGCGCAGGCCAAAAGAATCCGAATTCGTTGACTCAAACACGCGTTTCGACGCATCTGGACGCCCGCAGGTTCCGGCGGATTCCCCACGAAATCGGAAAAGAGTGGCCCAATCTACTTTTGAAATCGAAAACGGACCGAGACAGTATGACTGGTACAGGGTTCGTGTTCAACTCGCCTTTCGCCAAACAGGGTGTTCGGATACATTCCCGATGGTCCGCTACAGCGAAGAATTCTGGTTGAGTCGATCAACCGCTGGGCGCTCGCCCAAGGTTAAAACCGGACGCGAGCTCGTTCCAGCTGATGGATCGAACCCGAAAAACAAGTCGTGAACCGGTACCAAGATACAACGTGGGCCGTCGGGAACGTGGCGGTGCCGCACCAGAATTTCCGGGAAAGGATACCCGATGCGCAGCATTTGTGTGATGAATCAAAAGGGTGGCGTCGGGAAGACCACCACCAGCGTCAATCTGGCCGCCGGCCTGGCGAAGCAGGGGCGATCTGTCTGCCTGATCGATCTTGATCCACAAGGCCACGCTTCGCTGCATCTCGGCGTGGATGCATTCGGCCAGACTCCGACGGTTTACGATGTCTTTTCAGGCAAGAAAACGCTGGCTGAAGTCAAACAACTGGCAGTCGACAATCTGTGGGTCATTCCGTCGGATCTCGATCTGGCTGCGACGGAAATTGAACTGGTCGATGCTCCTGGTCGGGAACTCATTCTGCGAGGGGCGATCGAACGACTGGTCCAGACGCAGCCCGTGGATTACATCATCATGGACTGCCCTCCTTCATTGGGGGTCCTGACAATCAACGCGCTGACGGCAGCGCGCGAGGTCTTTATCCCGCTGCAACCTCATTTCCTCGCCTTGCAGGGCTTGTCGAAGCTGTTCGAAACCACGGCTCTCGTCAAACGCCGACTGAATCGAGAATTGATCGTCAGTGGCATCATTCTGTGCCTGTACGAAACATCAACGCGCCTCGCTGCCGATATCACCGATGATCTGATGCGATTTCTGGAACAGAGTGATCCACAAGCACCGTGGTACAAGGCTCGCATTTTTGACAGCCGGATTCGCAGGAACATCAAACTGGCAGAAGCCCCCAGCTTCGGTCAGTCGATTTTTGACTATGCTGGTAAAAGTTCCGGTGCCCTCGACTACGGGGCGCTGGTGACTGAGATCATCGCAGCGGAAGCTGGGACCGTCGCACAACCGACTGCGGCATGATTCATGGAATCTTCGCTGCACCGTCAGTTGAAGAGTCTTTATGCCGGCTCCGCCGAAGAGGTCGAGGTTCAGGTGGACGGATATCGCATTGATGCGATTGTCCGAGGTCGGCTGTATGAAATTCAGCAGGCGTCGCTGTCCGCACTTCGAGTCAAAGTGGCCAATCTGCTGGAACGGCACCGCGTCGTCGTGGTCAAGCCGCTGGTGAGCCGCAAGTACCTGATTCGGCGCACTCACCCAGACGGAGAGATTGTCTCCGCGCGTTACAGCCCGACGCATGAGACGATACTGAACCTGTTTGAGGATCTGGTTCATTTCGTCACTGTCTTTCCTCACCCCCGCCTGACCTTGGAAGTGGTTTTAACCGACCAGGAGGAAGATCGGGTTGCTTGCGTCCGCCGACGCCGACGTGGTCCTGATTTTCGTGTACAGGACCGACGCCTTGTTGAGGTTGTCTCCACTCATAAGCTGCGGACGGCTGCTGATCTGCGACGATTGTTGCCGGTGACGTTGCCGCCCGAATTCACCACCGGGGAACTGGCTCATCATGCCCAGATCCCACGTTGGCTGGCACAAAAGATGGCGTATTGCCTGAGGAAAACCGGGGCGATCGACGTTCGTGGCAAGCAGGGGAATGCCTGGCTGTATGGCACACCCCGCCGCATCCGCCGGGCCGCGTAACTCGCCTACATCAAGAATCTTTAAGTAAATACCCATGCAGGGACCACTGCCAATGGCGTACAATTGGTCAGTGTCATCCAGCAAGGGTAAAGAAACTTGAAGTGAGCAATTGAATATGGCCTGGTTCCCGTTCAAGGTATTGGGCTTTGCAGTTGCATTGGCGGCAACTGGAGTTGGCGGATATCTGATTGGCTTCAGAGTTGATCAACTTCGCAGGTTCGATGAGTTCGAACGAAGTCATCCGAAACACGAAGTCGTTGAGCGAGAGACGACAGGCGTCGAGATTTCCGGAGAAAATCCGCGACGGCTGAAGTTAGGTACTACGGCACTGAAATCTCTCAAGATTCGCGTCACGGCGGCAGTTGCTGCGCCGAAGACCGAACCGTTGGTTCTTTCGGGATCGCTGTTTTTGGATTCCAGTCATCTGGCGATCGTTCACACCCGGTTTGCGGGTGAATTGGTCCGGGTCGGAGAAGTGCCGGACTCAAGTGCCGTCAATGGTGAGACCAGGATGCGTCAATTGCGAGCAGGAGATCATGTCAAGAAAAACGACGTCATTGCGGTGATCTGGAGTAAGGAGATCGGCGAGAAAAAAAGTGACCTCGTCGAATCACTGTCTCGTAGCAGGGCGTCCAAAATAACGGTGGAGCGATTGGAGAGTCTGAAGGACGGGACCGTCGCTGGACATCTGATACGCGACGCTCGTCGACAGTACGAATCTGATCTGATCGCAGTTGAACGGGCTGAGCGAACACTTCGAGCCTGGAAAGAAACAGACGCCGAAATTGCGGAAGTCCATGCAGAAGCCGAAAGAATCAGCCGTGGAGAATCTCTCAAGGATACGCATGTGGCCGAGACTTGGGCGAACGTCGAAATTCGGTCGCCACTCGACGGCGTTATTCTTGAGCGAAATGTCTCCATCGGCGAGATCCTCGACACCAACGTCGACATGTTAAAAATCGCGGACCTGAACCGCATGGGGGTTCTGGCCAACATCTACGAAGAGGATATTCCACGTTTGATGGCGCTCGATGGCGACCAACGACAATGGAAAGTGCGACTGAAATCAGAGCCGAAGTTGGATGCGATCTGCGGAGCCTTTGAAGTGATCGGACATGTGATCGATCCCGGCCAGCACACGGCCGCATTAATCGGATGGATCAAGAATACTGGCCAGAGGCTTCGAACGGGGCAGTTCATCACAGCGACGATCGACCTTCCTGCACCCGATATGGCGGTCTCCATTCCGAATGCTTCGATCATTGATGACGGATTGTCATCAATGGTCTTCGTGGCGACCGACAAAACGGCTCATGACATCGAAGTTCGCAAGGTCGAAGTCCTGCGTCGGGGCCGGGACTTTGCATTGGTAAAACGCCACGCCACCAGGAGTCCCGACAAAACTGATGACGGAGGATTGCATGAAGGCGAATTCGTGGTGACATCCGGAAATCTCGAATTGTTTGGGGCCGTCCAGGATCAGCCTCCAACGGCTTCCAGCGAGAGCGGTGAGACCGTTTCGAAGAGAGACTCTGCGACAACACGTTAGCGATACGCTTGATCTACCAGGGTTCATGAGCCGGTATTCGTCGAGAACCACTCAGTTCTCGCATGTTGACGCGGGCCACAAACGATACTCCAGGAAGGCTGGGATACTCCCAGTCGAGCAAACGCCATGATTTTTCGATTGATTCAATGGGCTCTTGGCAATCGTCTGGTCGTCATTCTGTTGGCCATCGCATTGATCGGTGTCGGCAGTTATTCGCTGATACACCTCAATGTCGAAGCGTACCCTGACCCCGCCCCTGCGATCGTCGAAGTCATCACGCAGTTTCCGGGGGCTTCGGCCGAAGAAGTCGAACGCGAAGTCACTATTCCACTGGAGATCGCATTGTCCGGGATGCGCGGACTGCAGTCGATGCGCAGCAAATCGTTGTTCGGGCTGTCACACGTTCGCAACCAGTTTGACTATGGAACGGATTTCTTTCGGGCTCGTATTGAAGTCTTGAATCGAATCTACACCGCAAGTTTGCCGACCGGAGTGCAACCCGGCTTGGCCAATACGACCCCCACGGGGGAAATCTATCGATACATTCTTGCCGGACCAACGGATTCACTGGGGCATGACATTTATGCACAGTCCGATTTGAAGTCGCTTCAGGACTGGGTTCTGGAACGCGAGTTTCGTCGAGTACCGCGAGTCGCGGATGTGGTTTCGTTCGGCGGAGCGGTCAAGCGGTACGAGATTCAGCCAGATCCCGAACGGCTGAAGGCCTATGGAATCGGCCTGGTCCAGCTTCAGGAGGCAATCGCGGCCAACAACTCCAATGTTGGAGGTGATTTTATTACGACGGGCCCGACCGTTCAGGTCGTTCGCGGACTGGGCCTGCTGGGACGAGGAATGGACCCGGCACGCACATATCCCGTAGGCGCCGGTCCGTCCGATGTCGCCGTTCACTTGCGCAAAGGGGAAGACCAGCGTCTGAACGAATTGCGGAGCATGGTCCTGGCCAGTACCAACAACGTTCCGATTCGCGTTGGCGACATTGTCGATGGTGGCAGGGCTGCGGAGTCCAACGGGCCACCTCGCGGCGTCATTGTCGGGTCTCATCCCGCACAAGGTCGAGTGGCCGTCAGTCGTCCAAAGGTCGTCGGCGGAGAAGACGTTCTGGATGCCGACGGAAACCGGATCTGGGTAGATCGGCCCGATGTTGTCCAGGGACTGGTCTTGCTTCGCAAAGGAGAGCAGTCACTGCCGGCGCTGACCGATGTGAAAGAAAAAGTCAAAGAACTGAACACGACCGGAGACAAGTTGCTGCCTGGCGTGAAACTGGAGACAGTCTATGATCGCACACGCCTGGTGGACCTGACGACTCACACCGTGCGAGAGAATGTTGTCCTGGGGATTGTGCTGGTGACATTGATCCTGCTGGTGTTTCTGAATCACATCCCCAGCGCCATCATTGTGGCAATCAATATTCCGCTGGCGTTGCTGTTCGCGATGTCCGTTCTCTACTTCCGTGGCCTGAGTGCCAACCTGCTGTCGCTGGGAGCCGTCGACTTCGGAATCATCGTCGATTCGTCCGTGATCATGGTGGAGGCGATCTATCGCTCGTTGAGTGCGGGTGAACGACCGGAAATGGAGCTGAAAGATCGGATTCTGCATGCGACGAGTGATGTCGAACGCGGTCTCTTCTATTCGACCATCATCATGGTCTTCGCCCTGTTGCCACTATTCACGATGCAGGGGCCGGAAGGGCAGATCTTTGGTCCCATGGCTGATACGTATGCGTTCGCACTGGGCGGCGCGTTGATCCTGTCCCTGACGCTCTCTCCCGTCTTGTGCCGGCTGATGTTCACGAGATTGAAGCCTTCGCGTGACAACATGCTCGTCCGAGCGTTGAAGGGTTTCTACGTTGGCCAGTTGAAATTGGCACTGCGATTGCGATGGGCCAGCCTTGCGTTCTTCGTGGCACTGATTGTTGTCACGGGATTGGCACTGCCGCATCTGGGGGCCGAGTTCATGCCGGAGCTTGAAGAAGGCAACGTCTATGTCCGAGGGACATTCCCGGTGAACGCGTCGCTGGACGAAGTCGCCGATAAATCGGCTGTCGCACGCGCGATACTCCGCAAGTTCCCGGAAACAACCTTGATCATGAATCTGATGGGCCGGCCGAATGACGGTACGGACCCGACAGGCTTCTACAATTGCGAAATTTCGGTACCGCTCAAGACCCACGACGAATGGCCGCTCCTGATCAAACAGACCGGGTGGAAACGCTGGGTGTTTGGACCGATGCGAGCACGTTCAAAGCCCGAATTGATCGATGAAATGAATCGGGATCTTGTCGCAGCAATTCCCGGCGTCGATTGGAATTTCTCGCAGTATATCCGTGACAATGTTCTGGAAACGCTCTCGGGTGTGAAGGGTGAAAACGCCGTCAAGATTTTTGGGCCGGACCTCGACAAGCTCGAAGAAATCGCTGAAAACGTGAAGGCGACGCTGAGTGGCGTCCCCGGTATCGTGAATGTGGGAATCTTCCGGATCAAAGGGCAGGCGAATCTAGAATTTGCCGTCGATCGAGCGAAGTGTACTCAGTGGAACGTCAGTGTGGCAGACGTGCAGAATGTCCTGTCGACCGCTGTCGGCGGAAAGTCGCTCACACAGGTCGTCGAGGGTGAAAAGAAGTTCGATGTCACCCTGCGGTGGCCCGAACGCCTGCGTCACAACGAAGAGACCATCCTGGATATCCCTGTCGAAGTGATTCGAAATCGCGTGACCCATGACACCGATGGCCCGGGTGGAGGGAAGGGGGGCCAGATTGACTATGCCGGGGGCCGCATTTCCGATCTTGCCACGACAGGGAGCCGGGAAAACATGTCATTCACCGATCAGGCGACTGTTCCCCGGCGTCGCTTACGAGATCTGGTGACGCCGCTGACGGCCGATGGAGATGCCATGGAAGACGGATCCTACGTTCGTTCGGGAGCGTCAACGATCTACCGTGAAAAGTCCAGCCGTCTGATTGCGGTCAAATTCAGCGTCCGTGGCCGGGATCTCGCCGGAGCAGTCGCAGAAGCACAAGAGAAAACGAAAGAATTCCTGCAGGCACCGTATTCCGCGGAGTGGAGCGGCGAGTTCCAGGAGATGCAGGAGGCCGTTCATCGCCTGGTCATCGCTTCATCACTGGCACTGGTTCTGATCGTCGTTCTGCTGTATCTGGCTCTACGATCACTTCTCGACGCGGTGGTGGTTCTTTCCAACGTCGTGGTGATGTGCATCGGCGGAATCTGGGCGCTGTTGCTCTCGGGCGTCAATTTCAACATTTCGGCAGGCGTCGGCTTTATCTCAGTTCTCGGGGTCGGAATCATGAATGGCCTGCTGTTGATCTCGCGTTTCAACGGTTCGCGTGCTCACGGTGTTCCATTAAAAGAAGCCCTGATTGACGGCGTCGAAAAGCTGATCCGCCCATTGACCATGACCGCACTGGCAGCAATCTTCGGCCTGCTTCCAGCAGCAGTTTCGACACAGATCGGCTCAGAAACCCAGCGCCCACTGGCAATCGTGGTGGTGGGCGGAATGACGATGACATTACTACTCGTCAACCTGCTGCCAGTCCTCTACAGTTTCTACGGAAACCGAACCCCGGTTGCGGGAGGGGGAGTGGGGCACTGACCTGAGGTTGAGACGATTGACGAGGACCTCTCGTGACCCCAGTCGCCAAGAGCGGCATCTGGGAAATGCGATGCCAGATGTTAACGGACAGTGAATACATTGAACCCATCAGCCGGAACGCGTTAGCGTCCGGTTCGGTATTTCGACGGAAACGGGACGCTAACGCGTTCCGGCTGATGCGAAAGTAGCCTTTATCGCGCTACGTGAAGTCACGCCGAGTTCAGGGGGCTTGCGTCGGGGTCCGCCAACTTCGCTCGTGTGGAAAGGAAGCCTACTGGTCTTCTGAATTGAGCCCAGTTGCTCATTCTCTGTCGCCACGATCGTCGCAGAACCTTGACAGAGGACTTAACGCAACGTAATTTCGCCCGACACATGACGGCTGGCTCCAACACTTCGAAAGGTTCCTATGAGCGATCTTCGTTCGTCAAAGTGGAAGTTCACTGTCGCGTTGGCGCTCCTGTGTTTCGGCTTTGCTCAACTCGCGATCTCGAGCGAAGAGACACCCCCGGCGAAGAGTCCAGATTTGGACACTCTGCTCCGCGACGCAAAAAGCAAATCCTCTAAATCGCGTGTCGAAGCCATCAAAAAGTTGGCGTTGGAAAAGAGTGAACGAGCGATTCAGGCGATCGTCACGGGACTTGAGGATGACGACGAAAACGTTCGCTTCATCGCATCGTACGCCCTGTCCGACCTGGAAACGGTTGCGATTCCCTCGCTGAAGAAGTTAATGGCAGATGGGAAGCCTGAGGTCAGAGGACTTGTTGTCCAGACACTCGCCCGGATGAAAGATCCTGCTCGACTGACTCCGCTGATCCTCGCAATGCTTGATACGAACGAGAAGGTTGCCATCAGCGCGCACAAGGCGTTGACTGCGGAATCAGAACCGACCGTGAAGCCGCTGGAACCTTTGCTGGAGGTGATTGCTAAAGGAGATGTCGTCGCTCGCCGCAGTGCCGCAATGATGTTGTCCGACTGCAAAGATCCACGCACTGTCGAACCATTACTCAAAATGCTGCAGAACGACGTGCCAGAAGTCCGGCCGTATGTCGCGAACGCCTTTACGAGAATTAAGGACGGGAAAGCCGTCGAACCGTTAGTAGCGGCATTGAAGGACAAGGATGGACTGATGCGCAGCCAGGCTGCGTTAGCTCTGGGGACCCAGGCCGATCCTCAAGCCGTAGAACCGTTGCTGGCGTTGCTCAAGGACTCTGAACCCGATGTTCGCAGGTCGACGGTGCTGGCACTGGGAAAAATTCGCGATCCCAGGGCATTCAAACCCCTGATTCCATTCTTGCAGGACGAGCAGGTCGAGACGCGGATCGAGGCCATCTGGGCGGTGGCAGTACTAGGTGAAACAGAGGCGTTTGACGCGTTGCTGCCCATCCTGAAATCAGGCAACCATCGCGAACGCGAAGAAGTTGCTGCGGCCATCGGGCTGTGTCGCGACCCTCGCGCCGTCAAACCACTCGTGGCAACGCTGAAGGAACGTGACATCATGGTGGTCTGTCGAGCCGTTGAAGGCTTGGGCTACCTCAAGGACAAACAAGCGGTACTGCCACTTTTAGACACACAACTCTGGAAGCGAATCCCAGAGACGGACGGCCTGCTGGCAGGAACGATCCGCACGGCACTCTTGCAGATCTGCAGCGATTCGATGGAACCGCTGCTCGCAGCCACGACCAGTCCCGAGGCTTCGGTGCGTGCTCATGCAATCTGGGCACTCAACTCCCTTGATGGGGATCGACAGATCGACCGAATTGTGGAAGCCGTAAAAGATCCTGACCCGATTGTTCGGATCGAAGCGGCCGGCATCCTGGCGTACAAGAAGGGCGTGAAGGATTTCGAGGCACTGACGAACTTACTGAAAGACCCGATTCCGCGCGTGCGACAGCAGGCCGCTCGGTCACTTGGCGAAAGAGCTGAAGAAAAGCGAGTGGAACGGCTAATCGAGACCCTACAGGATCGCGAGTCGGTCGTCCGCAGTGCTGCCGCTGACGCCTTGGGAAGGACAAAAGACAAGAGAGCGATACCACCGCTGGTCGCCATGTTGAAAGAGACAGATCCCGAAGTGGCTTATTCCGTGAAACAATCGCTGCAGTCCTTGGGATATGACCTCAATCAGAATCGGTGAATGCACTGCAACCACGACGCCGAAGGCGTCGCAGACCGTAGCCGGGGGTCAGAGCGGCTGCAACCCCCGGCTACGCTCTGCGATCGCTTCGCGATCAAGATAATAGGTCGTTTGAAACAACTGGTGCCGCCATCAGGCGGCGACCTCAAACCTCACGATTTCAGCGACAAATATCGTTGCCCGCGTTGTCGCGGAGCGAACCACGACTTTCAGGCACCGGCAACCCTAAAATCGTTACTCGCGTTGGGTGGCAGGGCGCGACTCAACCGTGAAGAACTCAGTGGCGTGAAGAAATGACGCTGCTGCCGTCCACCCTACATCCTGCCCAGCTTCAAAAAGGCATTGGCCCTGCCACTGTCACCCAGAGTCACATGATCGTCACGATTGAGCAACTGGCTTTCGACATCGACTAACCTTCACGACCTGAATACAGCGACTCAATCACAGATCCGTTGCGAAGGGGACTCGGACGTCCCAGCGGGTCCAGCAGGAAAGCTTCGTCATCAACACCCAGGGCGTTGTAGACCGTCGTGCAAAGATCGGCAGGAGACCAGGCGCGAGAAATCGGATATGCCGCGATGGAATCCGACTGTCCAATGACCTGACCGCCACGCACACCAGCACCAGCCGCCAGCAGCGAATAGACGGCAGCCCAATGGTCCCGCCCAGGAAGTTTTTCGCCGGGCAAGTTGGAGACCTTGGGCGTCCGGCCGAATTCGCTCATCACGATCACCAGCGTCTGATCGAGCAGACCGCTGGCTGAAAGGTCGTCCATCAGGGCGGCGAGACCACGATCGACCTGCGGCAGCAACGTGTTCTTCAAGCGTCCCCAGTTGTCGACGTGGGTATCCCAAGTCTGCACGATTCCCATCGTCGCCTGGATCACCGGAACCCCTGCTTCCACGAGGCGTCGTGCCAGCAAGATCGACTGGCCGAATTTATTGCGTCCGTAACGTTCGCGGGTTTCTGCAGACTCGCGGTCAATCTGGAAGGCGGTCGTGACCTTGGCCGAGGTGAGCAGCGAAAACGCCACATCCTGCTGCTCGACGAACGAACAACTCGGACGATCCGATGCCAGTTGCACAGGGTGATTGATCTGCTCAAGCAAGCCACGGCGTGACTGCAATCGCTGGGGCGTCATTCCCGGCTGCAATGACAGTGCGTCGACTTTGAAGTTCGGGTCATTGGGATCCTGATTGATCTGCCAAGGATCATGGCGAGGCCCCAGGAATCCGGAATACTGCCCCGGCCACGTCAGTGGTCCTTCAATATAGTAATTGGGTAGCGAGACCCCGGTCGGAATTCCATCACGGCGAGGTCGAACATAATCCATAGCCGCCGCCATGTTTGGGAAATCTGTTCGCGATTGGACTCGATCCAGGTCACTTGCCCCGCGCGGCAGTGGTGTTGGCCGACCTGTCAGTGCGACGTGCGTCGCCAGCAGATGATTGTGCTCGGTATGCGACATCGACCGGACGATGGACCAGCGATTCGCTTGCTGAGCCAGCAGCGGCAGGTGTTCTGAAACTGTCACGCCGGGAATCGTCGTGTGAATCGTAGAAAACTCACCTCGAATCTCGACGGGAGCCTGCGGTTTTGGATCAAGCGAATCAAGTTGGCTGAGTCCACCGCTCATCAAGACAAACAACACAGATTTGGCACGTCCGGTTCCCGGATCGGCGGAGGCCGAGCGAGAAAGGCCTGATAATCCTGTCGCGACAACGCCAGCCCCTGCTGCCTGCAAAAAACCGCGCCGACGGATCTGGTATTGGGGTGTGATCATGATGTCGTTTCGATGGAAGTCAGGCAGGAATGTCAGCGGATTCGAGGGGCAGGAACAAATTCCATCACGAGTACCACGTCACGGATTTCATATTCGGGTTCGTTTCATCAGCCGGAACTCGCTCGTGTCCGGTTCTCACTGATTGAAACAATCTGAATTCTCAGCCGTGGCGCAAACCCGGAAAATGGAATAATTTCCACCTCTACTCTCAGTTTATCGGAACGAGAGGCTGGGACAAGGGAGACATTTTCGGGGAACCATGAACGGACTTCGATTCCAGAACATGAGAATTCCGTTTTCACGGTTCCTGATGGGCCACTTGCACGGCAAGCCCGAAGACGGTCGTACAGTGACACAAGAGCATGTCAGCCGCCTCGGCGATGTCGCAATCGTCGGCCTCTTGTGGGCTGAAGGCCTACGAGCACAAAGGACAGGGCTTCCAGCCCTGTGACTGCGGACGCACACGGAATGCGACCTGAAAGGTCGCGAGAAATTCCGTCATCGCGATCATCTCCGATCGATGATCTCTCGCGACCTTTCAGGTCGCAAATTTTTCTTTGCTTCCCGTTCACCGGGCTGAAAGCCCTGTGCTTCGTTCTTTTTGGGCCTTCAGCCCACAAGAAATGACACGTTTCGATAGTCGAAGTGCGAAAGATGTCGGAAGTTGTTAGCAAACCACGTTCTTCTTGGGCCGAAAAGCGTTAGGAACGACAACAATCCACTTTTTGCATCAGACTCGTGGCTAAGTTCAAAGACACGACGACGGGGATCTCAACTTTCCTGCTGCCCCAGCGATTTCGTGGAGTCCATAACGAGCGAACAGGCTGCGGACAGAACAAACGCAAACATGCAGACCGCAAACATCACATTCCACTGACCGATCGTCGGCGTTTCCCCAAGCACGCGGTCGTAGATCAACGGTGCCACAGCGGCACCGAGATTTCCCCACATGTTTGCCCAACCCAAGACCGAGCCCGTATATTTTCCTCCGACGTCCTGAGCATAGGCCCAGACCGCCGGGTTTCCCATATCGACGGAAAAGGCCATCAGGCACAGGGCGCAGACATAGCCCCAGGGAAGCCACGAGTTTGACACACCGGGTGTAAAACAGAGTCCCAGCACCAGGCAGATCGCGTAGCCCAGGCCTGCCGAAAACCGCGTCGCCAGAATCGGCAGTCGACGTCCCCATTTCCGCCCGCCAAATTGCGTCGCCCGATCAGTCCACCATCCTCCCAGATACATTCCAAGGATGCCCGCTGCCGTTGGAATTGCGGTCATGATTGCCTGACCACTGAGCGGGACTCCATGAACTTTGTCGAGGTATCTCGGCAGCCAGGTCACCACGAATACCCAACCAATATTCGTGAAGGCCTGCATCATGCTGTTGCCCCACAGACTGAGGCTGGTGAGCATGGGAACGAGTGGAAATGGGGGATTTTCGACGGGAACTGATACGCTACTCGATTCGCCCTCAATCAGAACTCGCTCCGCTGGATTGCACCGAGGGTGCTGGGCAGGAAGGTCTCGTGCAACGGCATAAAAACCGACCGCGACGATCAGCCCGGCGACTCCATAAAGGATCATTGTGGTGCGCCAACCTGTGCCACGCATTTTCATCAAGGAACCGGGAAACGAGGCTTCAATCGCCAGTCGGTTCAGCGTGGTTTTTTCAGAATCCGACAGAGATATGCGACGACTACGCCGTAGGACCAGTGTTGCGGCCTCCGGTGTCAGCTTCAGTTCAGACAAGTCGATTTCATCCAGGAGTCCGGGATCAGAAATGGATTTGGCGAGTTCTGCCAAGAGTGATTCAAACCAGGGTTCCGGCTTTTTCTCGACAGGGACGGTGGGAATCCAGTCGCGAACATCAAAACTGACCCGTTTCGTTTTGTTCTCCAGTTCCTTCGCCTTCAATTGTTTCAACTCGTCATCAGCATCAGCAGACTCCTGCCAGAGTCGCTGTTGAACTTCCGGAGAAAAGCGATAGACCAGTCGTTCCACAACCTTCGTTCGAGGTTGTCCTTCCTTGGTTTGAAATGCGGCCAGAAAAGTCTTCTGATTGATGATCTGACGATCTGTCAAAATAGCAGGGTCGACTCCACTCCCAAACAAAATGATCAGCC
>JBAWWJ010000111.1:0-25966 GCA_037146815.1 Planctomycetota bacterium | reverse complement strand
CTAATTTGATTACACGTTTCTACGAATTCCAAAACCATTAGCCGGACACTTGTGGGCAGAGATAGCAAATACCTGAGACTGGTGTTTTTGGGGCGACAGACTTTAGAAAGTGCCTGGTCGATGTCTGCGTTTGACGGCGTTCAAATTTTCGAAGTGTCACTGATCGAAGTCGGCAACAATGCAATGTGGGATGCTGCCATGCGAACACTCCCTGCCGAGCAAGGTGAGCGGGATTCGCCGGTGATCGCCAGAGTGACCGACCGAAAGGGTAACCAGATCTGCATTACTCGGATCAATGGGATCCCTGTTCTCGTTGCAGCCAGCCAGCCCCAGCGATTTAATGCAGTGGCGGTTGAGTTCCAGAGGCGCTGGCAATCAACACCGGCTGACAGGCAGGCCATTATTGGTTGTTCGATATCGTGAGGAAATCGTTTTTGAAGACTTAAAAAGGTGACTCACGAAATCGCCGCGACGACCATGTTCCTTCTAAAACAGAACAGGCTGCAAACTGAAATGCCTCCGATCAATCGCACGAAGCCCAAATTCCCACCCAAAACACCAATCGTTGGTGAGCCCCACACTTCGGCGGGCGCGACCGATTTGCAGCCGTTTGATCGGCGATCGTTACTCAAGTTGATCCATGCCACAATCCCGCTGCCAACCCGCGAAGAAAATTGCGCGGATGGCTCGCTGGTTTTCGTCGGTGGCGATCCGGGTGAGGTTGTGGTCCGGGTGGCAGGGAGTCGCATTACGATTTCCGTCTTCTCGATCGATTTCGAAGGTCCCCACACCCCCGTCGTCCGCACGCAGCCAATCATGAGCCTGAACTGGCGCGTTGTCCCGGCCGTGCAGTTGACGTCACTGCTGCAGGACATGATCGAAACGGCTCGCCAGTTGCGGCAATCACAATTCCGCAGGTGTAACAAGTGCGGTGAGACAAAACCCCCGGAATGGATGTACGACGACGATTCATGCCAGGGATGCGTCGCGTAGTTTCCTGGTAATCACCGACGGCACTGCGGGCTGCTACGGCAAAGCAATCATGGCAGTGACAACTGCCAACAAAAGCAGAAATCCCCAGAAAAGAAGGACGACACCGCTCAACACGACTCCCGAAATGGAGTACATGTACCGACGATCCACGAAGAGGCCGATCAATCCCAGTACAAATGCTGCGACGGCCAGAGGAACGCTCAGGAAAAATGCCAAAGGCGCAATGGCATTATTAGAAGGTGTGACTACGAGAAAAAGCCACAGAACTGGCAACACCGAAAGGCCTGCAGCAAGACAACTCGCCTTCGAAATGACGGGCGAAGATCGAGTGATTATGCGGTCTGCATTCATGAATCATCTCCAAACCGGGTAGCAACCGGTGTGTCGAAGGATCTCAGGTCGGCGAGGACTATAGCTGTTCGCTGTCGGCTGAAGGAGAAGCTTCGGCAGCGGGCACGTCGGCATCACTGCACCAGACCGTCAGCGTCGCTTTGTTCTTCAGAAGATCGACGGTCTTGACCTGCGCCTTCACGACATCCAACCGAGTTCGCTCTCGCAGATCAGCCAGCAAGGCTGCTCGATGTGCCTTACCAAGCAATTCCAGCTTGTCGTACTCCAATGTGTACTCAGAGAGCTTTTCCGCGGGGGCCTTCTTGCTTTTACCCTTCTCCTTCTTCTTTTTCGATGGCTTCTCAACGTCATTTGTTCCGACAATCCGTTCCTTTAGCATCGCCGCAGCGAAAATGATCGAATTGACGAGTGCCACTTCGACGTAGCTTGTCTTCTTGTTTGACAAGGAATTGACGACTGCGATCCCGATGACGATGAAGAGATAGGTCATCTCCTTGACCCGAATTGCGTCCGTGCGGTACCGGAGTACTCCGAAAATTGCGAACAGTCCCAGGGCCATGCCGATCCCGAGATCCAGCTTCTTCAGGGAAAAGCAGATGAAAAATACCGTCACATTCATCATCACGGCCGTAAACGCGAAATCACGTTCACGCTGCATCGGATAAATGGCAAACCTGACGATCAGTGTCAGAAAGAAGATGTTGATTGCGAAACGAACGAGCAACTTGAAGATATCGTCGTCGAACAGCGGTACTTCGAGAAATTCCATCACAAGGTCCAAAAAGGACAGCCATTGCCGTCAGCAGAAGTTTCCAGTCAAAGGAACAACATCGTCAGTTTACGGTACTGTCGACTTTGAGCCAATTCATGATTCCGTCTCATCAATGAACTGACAAATGTTTTGAGCGCCAGTTTGACATCGTGCAATTTTTCATGCGAGGTCACCAACAGAAAGCCCATCATTTTCGAGGATCTTGAAGTTCGTCGTCGGACAGTTTGCCATCCCGATTCCGATCAAGCAGTTTCAGTGCAGCGGCAGCCTGCTCAATTTCGGCGGCCGAGATCGTTCCGTCTCGATCTGCGTCCAACGCTTTCAGTAAAGTCAGCGGCTGCGCCTGTCCGTATGATCGCGGCGCGTTTACGGAACCCGGCCCCTGAAATCCGCCTGCGGATGGTTGCGGCTGGAAGACCCCTCCGTGCGTTTCCATGATCCTCAGATTGATGTCGCCAGAGACTTCATGACCCTGCTCTGTTCCCGCCGTCGTTAATCGAAGTTCACCAACGATCGATCGACGTGGTCCGCCACGCCCCTCCTGATAGCTCCCTGTCACCTGCAGGGCGTTTTCCGTTGTGGCCTGGAACTTACTGCGGTCGATGATCAGTGACAGAGTTATTTGTTTTCCGTCGTTGCGATCACCTGTGAAGATAAGGCCAGAAGGTGCGGAGCAACGGAACTCCAGAAGCGAAGACGAGCACTGGAGTTCCGGCGATCCATCAGGAGCTGGCGGATTCGGATTGAACTCGGTCCCACAGTTGCCATCTCGTCCGATGCTCTCGCGCGATCGTCGCCCGGTACAAAAAAAAGAGCCGGGTGGTCGGTTTGACCACCCGGCTCGAACGGGTCGTTCAAGGCTCATCCGAAATCTGCGACAAGATCGGATGAGTGATTCGCATCGCGCGGAGGGAGACAGTCCCCGCTGGGTCCGATCCGGCGCAAGTCTGATGCACCAGGTTCTGGCATTTGGTCGAAGTCAGGTCTACCACATGCATGGGTCAAAACCTGAAGCCCGCCGAACTGCCCCGGCGATGTTATCGAGTGAACGTATCCCGCAGTGAATCGCCCATTTCCCGAACGGCAGAGGTCGTCCTGGCACCGAAACCTCGGTTAGCTGACGCGGGTGATGGGGGCACAGGAGTTGGTGTCGGTTCCAGACTGGGGGCATCCGCTGGCCCAATTCCCTGAGGAATTGTTTCATACGTCTGGGGGCAGCTTGGAGTATCGCATGGTTTGCGACAGGAAATTGATGTCACGCAGCAGCCGGACAATGTCGTTGCCACAGTCAGCGAAGCGATCGTCAGAAGGGTTTTACCGTTGATGAACATGGCTGTAGGCTCGCAGTGTAAGTAGTTTCACCGAAATCCGTTCGGGCGATTTTGCACCCGAGGAAGAATTCGCATTTGAGTGTATTGGGGAATACCCTAGAGATCGGAAATCCGCAGAGGAGTGGAACAGGCAACTTCTGCCGATTCCGTCCCGCAGACCGAACGAGGTCCGGAAATTCCGTGTGCGACAGGCAAAATCGACTGTGCCGATGGAACCACCCTGTTCTCACGTCGGAGGCGAATAACTCACACCGCCGCGTGTCTGGAGCGATGTTACATTCCAGGCAATTCGACCAAACCGCTGGAAAATGCAGATTGGTAAATTCCGATCTTTCCCCGAACGCTTTCCACCGAATAGCCCCGTTGTCGTTCGCAGAAGAATCATGGACAAGTTCATCCACATCAGGTCTTCCAAGTTTCCAATCCTTCCTGGCGAGAAAGAGGAATTGGTGAACGAAGGGATGTATGGCAAGGCGCTTGCCGAATATCTGCAGGCGAGATTACGTGAACGAGGTTACGATGCTCCGTTCGTCTGCTGTGAAGACTGGGGATGGTGGATTGAACTGAAGACGGCACCCTTCGCGTTTGGGGTATGCATCTACTCTGGACCAGAGGAAGATGGCCCGGTTGATTTTGCCTGTACTTCTGGAGCTACTGCAACTCGGAAATGGAGCTGGAAGCGATTCAGATTTGTAGAGACATCCCCCTGGGTCGATAAACTTCACGAGGACCTGCTTGCGGTCTTCCGGGCCGACAAGGAAGTCGAAGTTGTCGAAGTTGTCGAAGTATCCGAACAGTTCCCATTTTGATGTCTCTTCGACGGAGCGAAATCGGGGTGTAGAGATTTTCCGTTGGTCCCTGACTGCGCTTTGCGACATCGTTATCCGAGATCCAATTGCCCGGGTCCCTGGAATCTGTTGCCTTCTGATTCCAGGACTCTTATGACAAAAACTGCTCGCGAAGGAATTTTTCGAGTGTTGCTGATGTCACTTGCGACGATTTCGTGAATTTCAAACGGACAGCGTCCTGGCCGTCACGATGCACTGTGATCTCGGGTTCGATGCCCATGCCAGTCACTTCACCCAACGTCACAGACCCTGCCGGGACAAAGACGTTGAGTTCCACTCCTCCGGGACGTTTGGTCACAACGTTTGCCAGGACCGATTTCCCAATCGAATAATTGACGACGACTTTCTGTGTCCAATCGATTTTCGGATCGGGCAGTAGTTTATCGAGCAGTCCAAAAACTTCTTCCAGAACCTCGACATTCCACGCGATCGTCCCTGCCAGAAATCCCTTTCGCATCACGTGCCATTTCCGCCCCAGTTTCTTCCATGGGGTCAAGTCTTCTAGATCGAGTGTTCCAGGACTGGTCCGATCCAGAAATGACTGCCGTGCCTTTTCGAAGAACTTCTCGAACGCAGGCGTCTCCATATCCGATGGCTGCAGCAGAACGACTGTGACATCTTCGAACGGACCATTCACAGTCGGGCGAATGCGGACACGCGGCTGGCGGTTGTAGACGGGAACTTCGTCGAGGTCATTGAAGTCGGTCAGGTCGAGTTCCTCCGCGAGTTCCAGTTCGTTGAACGTCTTCTTGCCGACGCGGAACTTCAATGTCAGTGTCCATTCATCTCCAGTGTAGGCATGCAGAAACCAGCCTCCGGCCTTGATCTTGCCGGCAACTTCCACCGAACTTCGCTCGGCCCAGTTTGTGGCCGAGAACTGATCGGACTGTTCCAGTCGATCAATGATCGTGGCGAGCATCGAGCCCTTCCAGCGCCGGGGCTTTCCGTTATTCGCCAGCCCCTCGCCCGTATGCCACTTGCGGCCATCGACTTCCCAAGGCATTTTTGCGTCGGCACCGATGCGGTTGGGATCAAGGTCCCCGGATTTCTTTCGACGTGCTTCTTCCGCATCGAATGAATCACGCTCTCCGCGACGGCCGCTCGACAGAACTTCTCCCAGAATCTCAGCCGTCAGCGAACGATGGACCGTAGAGTCACCATCGGCTTGACGCCGCTCGGCGGCTGCAACGATTTCTTCAGGAGTCCCTTGAGCAACAATCCAGCCCCCTTCGCTTCCTGCCTGCGGTCCCAGATCGATGATCCAGTCGGCCGTTTTGATGACATCCAGATTGTGCTCAATGACGACGACGGTATTGCCCGCGTCCACCAGGCTGTTCAGGATCTTCAGCAGCTTGCGAATGTCATCAAAATGCAGACCCGTGGTCGGTTCGTCGAGCAGATACAGTGTCTTTCCCGATTGAGGGCGTGCCAGTTCTGCAGCGAGTTTGACCCGCTGAGCCTCACCCCCGGACAGCGTCGGTGCGGACTGCCCGAGTGTCAGGTAATCGAGTCCGATAGCAGCGAGGACTGATAATGGTCCGCGAATCTTGGGGATATTGTCGAACAGTTCCAGTGCCTGACCGATCGACATGTTCAGCACATCCGAAATGCTTTGTCCCCGATACTTCACTGCCAGAGTTTCGGCGTTGTAACGCAGGCCTCGACAGGTATCGCATTCGACCCAGACATCGGGAAGGAAATGCATCTCGATCAGCTTCTGACCATTCCCTTCGCACGCTTCGCAGCGTCCCCCCGCACGATTGAAGCTGAATCGGGCGGGGCTGTATCCACGGACCTTCGATTCCGGCAGTCGTGAAAACAGTTCACGAATGTGCTCGAAGACACCCGTATACGTCGCGGGGTTTGAAGCAGGTGTTGTTCCGAGCGGTTGTTGATCAACGACAATGAGCTTGTTGAGAAGCCGCAGGCCGATGAGTTCGTCGTAGGGACCTGGCTGAGTCGATGCCCGGTGCAGATCATGAGCGATCGCACGTGCCAGGGTGTCGTCGATCAGCGAACTCTTTCCCGATCCACTCACGCCGGTGACAGCCGTCAACGTTCCCAGTGGAATCCGCAGATCGACGTTACGCAAGTTGTGCTGCCGAGCCCCCAGCAGTTCGAGCCATCCTCCACCCGGCGGCACGGGCTGACTGTTAGCGGCAACAGGCGGACTTACAGGTGACTCGTCGACAGCCGCCGCTTTCCTGGTTGCCTTCTTGCGTTTAGCCTTTGACGGTTCGAGCGAAGTTTCTGGAGCTGTTGGGACGGAGGACGGCAGTGCCATCCGGCGAACCTTGGGAATCACGATCTCTTCACGGCCGGACAGGAATTTGCCCGTCAGCGACGCTTCGCTCTTGTTCATCTCGCGCGGCGTTCCTTCCGCGGTGATTGTTCCTCCAAAGCGACCTGCCCCTGGCCCGAAGTCGTATAATCGGTCTGCCGCCTGCAACACTTCACGATCGTGTTCCACCATCACGACGGTATTACCGAGATCCCGCAGCTTTTTCAGTGCCTTCAACAATCGGCCGTTATCGCTGGGATGAAGTCCAATTGTCGGCTCATCCAGAACATACAGCACGCCGGTCAATGCTCGTCCGATCTGACCTGCCAGCCGAATACGTTGAGTCTCACCACCCGACAACGTGGGTAGTGTTCGGCCCAGTGTCAGGTAGTGCAGGCCGACGTCAACCAGGAACGACAGTCGTCCTGTCGCTTCGGTGAGCAGGTCTCCGGCAATTCGCTTCTGCGTGGCCGTCAGTTTCATTCCCTGCAGGAATTCCAATGCATCGCGCAGAGGAAGATCGCACAATTGCTTCAGCGTCTTCCCGGCCAGCTTTACCGCACTGGCATCCTCACGCAGTCGGCTGCCATTGCAGGCATTGCAGGGGACTTCCCCCACCAGGCCAAACAGCTTGTTCCGATAGTCGTACGAAAGGCTCGCCGCCTGTTCAATCGCAGGATACAGACCTTTGTATTGAAACTGTGCTACGGGTCGCTTCGCTGAATCGAGCGGTAAAGAGAACCATTGGTCGCCTGTCCCGAACAGAATCGCTTGCTGGTGAGCCGCATCCAATTGCGAGAATGGCACGTTTAAGGGAATGCCGATTTCACGAGCCATCTGAGCCAGCATCGTGCCGAACAGCGGGCTGCGGACAGGATCGGGCCAGGCCGACACGGCACCGTCTTTCAATGTGCGAGTCGGGTCCGAGATCAGGGCACTCAGGTTTGTCCCCTGCTGAACGCCGATCCCCTGACAGGCTTCGCACCAGCCGAGCGGACTGTTGAACGAGAAGTGATGCGGCGACAGTTCTTCAAAACTCTTGCCACATTCCTCGCATGACCGATGCAGACTGAACGGGATGACTTTCCATTTCTTCTCTTCGCGGGCTTCATCGACGATCGCAACGCGAATCAGTCCCTTCCCCAGATCGAATGCCAGTTCCACCGCTTCCGCCAGCCGTGAACGACCGGTCGACTTGCCATCGATCGCGTCACCCTTCGTCGCACCCAGCGACACGCGGTCGACAACAATCTCAACCGTATGTTTTCGCTTGCGATCGATTTCCGGAACTTCTTCCAGCGTGTAGGTCACTCCGTTGATACGAACCCTGCGGAACCCCTGTTCACCCAGTCGTTCCCACAGCTTTGCGTATTGCTGGCCGACAGCCACTTCCTGCGGGGCGAGAATCAGCAAGCGTGATTTGTCAGCGGTCTGTCCGATCCCCAGCAGTTTGTCGATCACTTCATCGACCGTCTGTGTCTGTACCGGAATGTGACAGGTGGGACAGAATTGAGCCCCCGCCCGTGCGTACAGGATTCGCAGATAATCGTAGATTTCGGTGACAGTCCCGACGGTCGAACGAGGCGTATTGCCGACCGTCTTTTGTTCGATCGCAATTGAGGGCTGCAGTCCGTGGATATGTTCGACGCGAGGTTTCGGCATCTGACCGAGGAACTGTCGAGCGTACGACGAGAGCGATTCGACATAGCGACGTTGTCCTTCGGCGTACAACGTGTCCATTGCCAGCGAACTTTTCCCAGAACCACTCGGTCCACAAAAGACCGACATCTGATCGCGCGGGATCCTCAGATTCAGATGTTGCAGATTATGTTGAGAGGCTCCGCGCACCACGATCGAAGTCTCGGCCCCATCTGCCGAATCTTTCAATGCGATCGAAGTCTGCCAGCGCGGGATCGCAGGGGCCTGCAGCGCCGCCGTCGACTTTGTTGCGGTCTTCTTCCCTTTCTTCGCCGTCGTCTTCGCTGGTGCTACCGATGGCAGGAACGCCTTCAAAGCCCGGCCGGTATGAGACTCTTCACATTGCACAATCTCTTCCGGAGTCCCTGCCACGAGGATCCGTCCTCCGCCAGATCCTCCTTCCGGACCAAGATCAATGACCCAGTCTGCCGTCTTGATCACGTCCAGATTATGTTCGACGACGATCACCGTATTCCCGGCCTCAACGAATCCGTGCAATACTCGCAACAGATGCTCGATATCGACGAAATGTAATCCGGTTGTCGGTTCATCCAGGATGTAGACGGTCTTGCCTGTGGAACGCTTACTCAATTCGCGAGCCAGCTTGACGCGCTGGGCTTCGCCCCCCGACAGAGTAGGAGATGGTTGCCCCAGCTTGATGTAGTCCAGCCCGACATCATGCAGCGTCTGCAACGATCGCTTGATCTTCGGATGGTTCTCGAAGTGTTCCAGTGCCTGCTGCACATCCATGTCCAGGACATCGGTAACGTTCTTTCCCTTGAACCGAACCTCCAGCGTCTCCTTGTTGAA
Organism: Planctomycetota bacterium; assembly: GCA_037146815.1. Lineage (GTDB taxonomy): Bacteria > Planctomycetota > Planctomycetia > Planctomycetales > Planctomycetaceae > Schlesneria. Next base: position 16,882 of record JBAWWJ010000111.1, on the reverse strand, counting down.
ACGATGCCCCTGGCAGACGGGACAGGTGACCCAGATGTCCGCGAGGAAATCCATCTCCAGCTTGTTGGAACCGTTCCCCTCACACGCTTCGCAGCGGCCCCCTTCGACGTTGAACGAAAACCGTCCCGGCTTGAAGCCACGTAGTTTCGATTCCGGCAACTGCGTATAGAGGTCGCGGATCAGGTCAAACAATTTGACATAGGTGGACGGATTCGAACGCGGGGTCCTTCCGATCGGGCTTTGATCGATGTCGATCGCCTTGTCGATATTCTCCAACCCGGTGAAGCTCGTGTGATGTCCCGGTTTGCCAGTCCCTTTGTTCACGTCCCGATTCAGAACTTCCCAGAGGATGTCGTTGACCAGCGAACTCTTGCCGCTGCCGCTGACACCGGTCACGCAGATAAATGTTCCGAGTGGAAATCGGGCACTGACCTCTTTCAGGTTGTGGTGCGTCGCACCGTGGATTTCGATCGCCTGTCCGTTTCCAGGCCGACGCTGTTCCGGGATCGCGATTTTGCGTCGCCCAGACAGAAAGGCACCCGTCAGGCTCCGCTCAGACCGCTTCACATCGTCGACAGATCCTTCGGCAACGATTTCACCCCCACGGACACCGGGACCGGGTCCGAAGTCGACGACGTAATCCGCGGCCTGCATCGTCTCTTCATCATGTTCGACGACGATGACCGTGTTCCCCTGATCTCGCAGGTCTTTCAGGCTGTCGAGCAGCATGACGTTATCGCGCGGATGCAGACCGATCGAAGGTTCGTCGAGAATGTAAACCACGCCGACCAGCCCGCAGCCAATTTGTCCTGCCAACCGGATTCGCTGGGTCTCACCCCCGGATAGTGTGGGTGCAGTTCGGTCCAGCGTGAGATAATCGAGACCGCAGCGCAGCAAGAACCCCAACCGCCCGCGAATCTCTTTAAGAACCTCGGTCGCAATGAACCGGCCCGTTTCATCCAGATTCAACTGTCCGAAGAATTCCCAGGCATCCAGGACACTCAGCGAGCAGACTTCTGGAAGTGATAACGCCGCCAATCGATTGGCGGTTCGAGTCACATCAAATGTGGGGGACGAAGTTGTGATTCGATAGCTGCCCGCCTGCTTGTTCAGCCGGCTGCCATTGCAGGTGGTGCAGTCGGTCTCGTGCATGTACTTTTCGAGTTGCACGCGACGCATCGGATTCCGCGTCTTGCGGTATTCGTCGAGCAATTCAGGGATCAGTCCGGCATAGGTCCCGCCCCGCTTCCAGGTCCCGCCCGAATGACGATAGGCAAACGTGATGTTTCGGCTTCCCAGGCCATACAGGAACAGCCGTTTGGATTCGTCGGAAAGCTTGGACCATTTGGTTTTGAAGAATGAGTCTTCGAGCATGTCGAGGTCGATTTCAATCGCCCGCCCGACCCCTTTGAGAATGTGCTTGCGCCACTTCCCAATGGAACTCAACTTCCCGAGGATAGCGATGGCACCCTTCTGAATCGACAACTCAGGATCGGGAACCAGCCGGTCCTCCATGAAGTCAAAGCGAATTCCCAGTCCGTTGCAGTCGGGACACATCCCCTGCGGACTGTTGAAGCTGAAGAGTTGCGGCGACGGAGCTTCGTAACTGATGCCGCAATGAGTGCACGCGTAGTCTGTCGAATAAAGCGTGTCATTTGCAGACAAAGGGCCTGACGCATCGGCCTCGTCCGGTTCGGGTTCTGCCCCTTTGGCCCGTCGCTTTTTCTTCCCCGGTTCCCCGTTATCCGGAATCGACGGCGTATCCAGGGCTTCCAGCGAAACGATCAACCGTCGCTCTGCCAGGTTCAGCGCGGATTCAATTGCTTCTGCGACACGCGAACGACTCGACTTCCCCGCAATCAGGCGATCGACGACAACATCAATCGAATGCCGCATTTGCTTGTCGAGCTTCAGGTCGTCGGTCAGTTGAACGACTTTCCCGTCCACGCGAGCTCGCAGGAAGCCCCGTTTGAGTAAATCTGCGAACAGATCTTTGTACTCCCCCTTCTGTCGTTGAATGACGGGAGCGAGGATTTGAAACTTGGTCTCATTCGGCAGCCTGAGGATACTGTCGAGAATATGGTCGCGCGTCTGTGCCGTGATGGGCCGACCACATTGATAGCAGCACGGTTGACCGACTCGAGCAAAGAGGACTCGCAGGTAATCGTAGATTTCGGTGATTGTTCCGACGGTCGATCGCGGATTTCGACCACTCGACTTCTGTTGGATCGAGATCGATGGAGCTAACCCCGTGATCGAATCGACTTCTGGCTTCGGCATCTGCCCCAGAAACTGCCGTGCGTACGACGACAGTGATTCGACGTAACGCCGCTGGCCTTCGGCGTACAACGTATCGAATGCCAGCGAACTCTTTCCTGAGCCGCTGACGCCCGTCATCACGATCAACTTGTTTCGCGGCAGAGTCAGATTGACGTTCTGCAGATTATGTTCGCGAGCACCCCGAATAATGATGTCAGCAGCAGGCATGAATTGGCAGACTTGCAGAAAGCGGTGTCAATCGGTTCCGTCCGAAGTGCAATCACTTCGTGCAACGTATGGCAGGCGTCGGCGCTTCGCCGTCGGAGACAATTATAGCGACGACATCCGTTCTGGCACGTCTGCCGGGATGACTTCGCAGGCGACGTTCGTCAGATTCCCAACCCTTTTCGTCGTAAAGTTCATGCGGTACGCTACGGGGACGCCAGTCCTGGAGTCGTCGATACGACGGAGCGACTGCGCGCGATCACCGGCTGCAATCTCAACCTGCCACGTCAAACGGCATTGAAGTTATGGTGAACATTTGGCTGGATGACGAGCGAGATCCCAATGATCCCATGATTCAGGAACTGTTTGGAGCCGAATTGGGAATGATCTGGGTTAAGACAACCCACGCTGCCATAAACTGGCTGAAATCCAAGACCGTCGCGTGGATTTCTCTCGATCATGACCTTGGCACTACCACGACCGGTTACGATGTCGCGAAATGGATCGAGGAGCGTGCGTATTCGGGCGAACTTCCCCGTCTGACGTGGACGGTACACTCGGCCAACGTCGCGGGGGCACGGGCTATCCGCGTAGCCTTGCGAAATGCCGACCGTTTCTGGTCGCGTCATGAACAGGATAATGCGCCGACTTCTGATTGAATGACGATCCGCGTCACCAGTCTGAAAATCCCTTGATCTGGCGAATGGGGAACCGAGTCGTTTTACGAAGATTGTTGCCTGCGTAACGATTCGAGTTCCATTTCCCGTCACCCTGTCCGCAGACAAAAGTGACGGTCTGGTCATATGCGATTCTTGAATCGCGAACGTTCAGAAGCGTGGTTGATGTTGCAAGTAGAACGTGACCGTCGCTGCCGGGTATTTTTCAAAGATGCGCTGATAAATCGGAATCGGACCCAAGGTCAACCGCATGCTGCAAGTTTCCGGCGGAAGTTCACCCGACTCCAGTAGACATTCGACTTCGATCTTCAGCGGGATCTCAACCGGTGGAAGCCCCGCATTGGTTCGCAGCGTTACTGACGAAGGGACGTTGATTGTTCGCCCGCAAGGGCAGGGGATGCGTGCTCCTGCGGACCATTCCGAGACTGTTACCGAGTTTCCGCACTCGCATGCAATCGGGAAGTCCATGCTGATTTCCGGTTCCGCGTCTCTTTAGATCAGACGTTGCTCTTCGTTGAACCTTCCTTCCGAACACAGTCGACATAATAGCTGCGATGGCCATCGATCGTCTCTTCGACGAGTCCATGAATATCTGTGTCGAATCCCGGGAATTTTTCGTTGAACATCCGTGCGAACTTCAGGTATTCCATGATCGTTTTGTTGAAGCACTCGCCGGGAATCAACAACGGAATCCCAGGTGGATACGGCGTCAGCAGTACGCTGGTGGCCCGACCTTCGAGTTCGTCGATTTCCACTCGATCAATTTCACCATGAGCCAGCATGCCATAGGCGTCAGACGGCTTCATCGCAGGTTGCATGACGGACGTGTACATTTCAGTCGTCACGCGAGCGACATCGTTCGCCTTATACGTGTCGTGAATCTGTTGTGACAGATCCTTCAAGCCGATCCCTTCGTAACGCGGATAGTTCTGGCAGAATTCAGGCAGGATACGCCACATCGGCTGGTTCTTATCGTAGTCATCCTTGAACTGCTGCAAGGCACTCACGAGCGTGTTCCAGCGTCCCTTCGTGATTCCGATCGTGAACATGATGAAGAACGAATAGAGCCCCGTCTTTTCAACGATGACGCCGTGTTCCACGAGGTAACGAGTCACAATCGATGCCGGAATCCCCGTCTTGGCGAACTTCCCGGAGACATCCAAGCCGGGTGTGATCAACGTTGCCTTGATCGGATCGAGCATGTTGAAGCCGGGCGCAAGATTGCCGAAACCGTGCCACTTGGCATTCGCCTTCAGCATCCAGTCTTCACGCTCACCGATCCCGTCGTCTGCCAGCTTTTCGGGTCCCCAGACCTTAAACCACCAGTCCTTACCCCATTCATCTTCGACCTTTCGCATGGCGCGTCGGAAGTTCAACGCTTCCATGATCGATTCTTCGACCAGTGCGGTTCCGCCAGGTGGTTCCATCATCGCCGCCGCCACGTCGCAGGATGCGATGATCGCGTACTGTGGCGAGGTCGACGTGTGCATCAAGTACGCTTCATTGAAGACGTGTCGATCCAACTTTTGCGTTTCGGACTCACGAACGAGAATCTGTGACGCCTGTGAGATCCCGGCCAGCAGTTTGTGCGTCGAGTGCGTCGCGAAGATCATCGAATCCTTCGTCAGCGGTCGATCTTTCCCGATCGCATGCATATCGCGATAGAACTCGTGGAATGCCGCATGTGGCAACCAGGCTTCGTCAAAGTGCAGTGTCCCGATCTTGCCGTCCAGCAGCTTCTTCAACGTTTCCACATTGTAAATGATGCCGTCATAGGTACTTTGAGTAATCGTCAGGATGCGAGGCTTACGACCGGGATGCTTGGCTTGAGCCGCCTTGGCGAACGGATTTGCTTCGATTTTCCGTTGAATGTTCTCCGGGGTGAATTCATCAAGAGGGATGGGGCCGATGATCCCGAGATGATTTCGCGTCGGAGTCAGAAACACCGGGACCGCACCGGTCATGATGATGGAGTGCAGGATCGACTTGTGGCAGTTTCGGTCGACGACAACGATGTCGCCGGATGCGACGGTCGAGTGCCAGACCATCTTGTTCGACGTTGACGTTCCGTTGGTCACAAAGAAGCAATGGTCCGCGCTGAAGATTCGAGCGGCATTGCGTTCCGAGGCGGCGACAGGGCCGGTATGGTCCAGCAACTGGCCCAGTTCTTCCACAGCATTGCAGACGTCGGCCCGCAGCATGTTTTCACCGAAGAACTGGTGAAACATTTGTCCCACGGGACTCTTCAAGAACGCAACCCCGCCCGAATGTCCCGGGCAGTGCCACGAATATGAACCGTCGTTAGCGTATTCGACCAGAGCTCGGAAGAACGGCGGAGCCAGGCTGTCGATGTAGGCTTTCGCTTCACGAATGATATGTCTGGCGACGAACTCGGGCGTATCCTCGAACATGTGAATGAAGCCGTGCAGTTCCCGCAAAATGTCGTTGGGGATGTGGCTTGACGTACGCGTTTCGCCGTACAGGTAAATCGGGATCTCGGCGTTCTTGAAGCGAATTTCGTTGATGAATTCCCGCAGCTTCTTGATCGCGGGATCGACTTCCTGACCCGGCGTGAATTCCTCGTCGTCGATCGACAGAATGAAGGCCGAGGCACGGCTTTGCTGCTGGGCAAACTGGGACAGGTCGCCGTAGCTCGTGACCCCCAGCACTTCCATCCCCTCTTGTTGAATCGCATCCGCGAGAGCGCGAATTCCCAACCCTGATGTATTCTCTGACCGAAAATCCTCGTCGATGATGACGATGGGAAATCTGAACTTCATCTTGCTCAAAACTCCAGGGTAAGTTTTCGAACGATCTTTCTGACTCATGATGTTTTCACAGCCAGGAACAAATCGAACGACATCGCGAACAAAACGAGCCAAAACAGGCTCGAGTTCGCTTCGGCCATGGTGTTCAGTTTCATGGCTGAACACCACCAGCCTCCGCAAAGCGTAAAGAATGAGGAACTGCGGGGTTCGGTTCAAGGTTACAGGGCGAACTTCTGTGAAAGTCGGACAAATCCATGGTGCCCGATTTCAGTGCGACAGGGCCCCTCAATGGCACTTTACTTCGGTAAAATGAGCGGTTTTTCCAATGGTGCATTGGGGAATCGTTGCCAGAGACGAAACGCCGCGCGGCAATTCGAGGTTAACGATGGACACAGGATCGACTTTGAGCTCAATGTCTGGTATTTAACGATGTTGGCCCCTGCGGCAACTGGCAGGCGGTAAACTGAGTCAACGAAATTCTCTCGGCAAGGTCTTCGCGGAATTATGGAAGCTGGCATCGTCGGTCTCCCCAATGTGGGTAAGAGCACCCTGTTCAACGCACTCACCATGTCCAAATCGGCGCAGAGTGCCAACTATCCTTTCTGTACCATCGAACCGAACGAAGGGGTCGTCAGTGTCCCTGACGGTCGATTGCAACGCATCACGCAGTACATCGTTCCGAAGAAAATTATTCCGGCGGCGCTGAAACTGGTGGATATTGCGGGAATTGTGAAAGGGGCCAGCGAAGGCCAGGGACTCGGAAATAAGTTCCTGACGCACATCCGCGAAGTCGATGCCATTTTGCAAGTTGTCCGCTGCTTTGAAGACCCCGACGTGATCCACGTCACCGGGAAGGTGAACCCAGTCTCGGACATCGAGACCATCGAAATTGAATTGATGCTGGCCGATATCCAGACGCTTGAAAACGCGCTTTCCAAAGCGGAACGAACGGCCAAGAGCGGTGACAAGGATGCCAAACATCGCGTCGAAGTGATTCGCAAGTGCCTGGCCCATCTCGCCACAGAAGAGCCCCTGCGGAAGCTGGAATTCGAAGAAGCCGATGCCAAGGTTGTCAGAAGCTATGGACTGATGACCGCCAAGCCGATTCTTTATGTGGCGAATGTCGACGAAAATGACCTGGAGGGTAAACATCCGCTGGTTCAACAAGTCCGGGAATTTGCTGCGAAAGTCGGGGCGTCCGTGGTCCCGGTCTGTGCGAAACTGGAAGCTGAGATCGCAGAATTGGACGAAGGGGATCGCAAAGAGATGCTCGAAGGAGCTGGACTGGCAGAACCGGCACTCGCCACGCTGGCTCGTGAAGCCTACCGCGTCCTTGGCCTGCAAAGTTACTTCACCGCAGGGGAAATGGAAGTTCGAGCCTGGACGATTCCGATCGGTGCAACCGCGCCACAAGCGGCCGGTGTGATTCATACCGATTTCGAAAAGGGTTTTATCCGCGCCGAAATCTATTCGCTGGAAGACCTGGAAACCTACAAGGGCGAAAAGGAAATCCGTTCGGCTGGCAAGCTTCGCGTCGAAGGAAAGTCGTACGTCATGCAGGATGGCGACATCTGTCACTTCCTTTTCAACTGAACTTCAAAAATACCGGAACAAGCTTGTTACACATCAGATTCTGCTCGTGAGTCGCTGGTTACCTGATGTCGTCCGTCGAGGCACTGGACCGTCTTCAGGTGTGATGTTCGCGGTTTTCTCGCGTCCGGTTGCGAAATGGGATGGAACCGGACGCGAGCGAGTTCAGTCTGGTTTGTCGAGCAATCACCAGCCGCCATCCCGTAGCCGGATAGAGCTAGACATCGGATTCTGCCGACGAGGAAAATTCGCTGGAACGCAGGACGGCGACCGAAATTGCCAGCAGGATCGGCGGGTAAAGCATCAGAATCGCGATGTGATGCCAGGTCGGTGAATTGCCAATCAAGGTGGCGGCACCCGACATGAATTCGGGCGGGATCTCCAGTTCGCACCACTCCAGCATCAGCGCCTGCAGGTGATGATGGACCGTCAGCTTGTTGATCACGGCTGGTACGAAACTGATGATGAGCTCAAACAACAGTGAGTATCCAACGGCCAGCACCATTCCACGGCGCGGCATGATGGTCCCCAGCAGCAGGTAGACTGCGGCGTAGGCAGGAGCCGAAAGGCAGACCATTCGGGCCATGGCCCACCAGATCTGCCACGGCTTCAGATCACGCACAGCCATTGAAGGGGCAAGTTGTCGTTGGCCATGCTGATTGATGAAGAACGGCTGTGCGGATTCATGCCTTCTCGCATTCGCGATTTCTTCGGCTTCTTTCGCGTTGGGGCTGATGATCACCACCGCACATGTCAACCCTAACAGGACCGGCGGGATGACCCACGTCACCGCTGCCAGATATTTTCCCAACAGAACAGCCGTCCCTCCGTTTGGACGAACTGTCAGATAGACCCAACTGCGTCGCTCAAGCTCTGCCGAGATTGCCGGGGTCATCCAGAGCATTGTCCCCAACATCGTCACCAGCATCGGTACCAGCGCAAAGAGAAACCCGATCCATAACTCGCGTGGCGCAGCATCCGCAACCCCCGCAGCAATGCTGTATCGAATCAACCCGATGATGAAGACCGGAAAACCAGCCAGGACCAGCCACCAGGCCATTCGTGGCACGGTCAACGACCGTTTCCATTCAAACAGAAAGACTGCTCCGACGTTTCCGATCACAGTTCACCTCGGTGCATTTTCATCAGTGAATTGAAGAGCGCCTGCAATGATTCGTCAGCCGAATGCATTTCCGTGACATCGATTCCGGTCGCCTTCAGCCAGCCTGGAAGCTGTCCATATATGCGAGCGGGATCACGCGTCGCCACTGTCACCGTCGCACCCACGATTCGCATCGAATCCACGACACGTTCGTGCAGCAGTAATTCCCCGAGACGGTGCGGATCCGAGCACTTGAACGCGATTTCATTCGGAAGTCCGACCATCATCGCGTGGACATCTTCGGCAGTTCCTGACGCCAGGAGACGTCCGCCGCAAATCAGCAGGAAGGATTGAGTCAGCGATTCAATCTCGTGCAGCACATGGCTGGCAAACAGCAGGCTCTTTCCAAGATCGATCCAGTCGAGCAGGACCGTGGTGAGTTCATGGCGACCGATCGGGTCCAGACCGCTGAAGGGTTCGTCCAGGATCAGGATTTCAGGATTGTGTGCCAGTGCCTGGGCCAGTTTGGTCCGTTGACGCATTCCTCGCGAATAGCTCGAAATCGGCCGATGCATGGCGGTTGACATCCCCACCAGTTCCAGCGATCGACCGGCTGCGACATCGGCATCCGCAGCAGTCATCCCCTGCAGTTGCTGCAGATACTTCACCCAGTCGTATGCGGAGACGTCTGAGTAGAAGCCTTCACCCCCCGGACAATATCCCATCCGTCGAAACAGCGAGGCGTTGTTGCGGGGGGATTCTCCCATGACCCGAATCGTGCCCTGCGTCGGACGAAGCTGGCCGGTAATCAGGTTGAGCAGCGTCGATTTCCCGGAACCGTTAGGTCCCAGCAGTCCGTACGCTCCCGGTTGCAGCGTCAACGTGAAATCGTTGACTCCGATCACCTTGCCATACAGCTTTGTTACGTTATTTAGCTCAATCATGAATTGGCGACCAATTTCTCGGATGCCTGCTCTTCGGATCTGCGAAGGACCTGAAAACCTGAGTGGATTGCGTGACGGATTAGACTCGCATCGGGGCCGATATCTTGCGGTACAGGATCGACAACGACGCCAGGGTGATGGCCGCGAGAATCGCTGCGGATACTGCAACATCTTCAAAGCGAGCGAACCCGAAGACCCAGCGCTGGACTCGACCCAGAGTGTGGTACAAGGATAAATGAGTCCATGACGATTGCTTGATTTCGAACTGGTCATTGCGAGCCTGCATCCTTTCAGCTCGACTCATGTACACTTCATTGCCCGCGCTGAATGCCTCGGCCGATGTGGCAGCACCGTAGGTAAACCAGCCGAGAATCCAGACCGCAAACCAGGCGAACCCAGCGTAACGACTTTCCTGCGTTAAGGACGAGAAACAAAGGGCGAGCGTTGAGGTGGGAATCATCAGGACAGCCGATGCCGCAATGATCCGAAACGGCAGATCCCAGGTGGCTGTGATGACACCCAGATTCGGCGACAACAGAATCCCCAGCAGGTAAAGCGCCAGGGCTGGGACAGTCGCGATGATTGCCAGATAAGCCCACAGGCTGGCCAGCTTTCCAAACAGATATTCGACTCGAGTCAGTGGTCGTGAAAAGTACAACAGGAATGCCCGTGAGCGGATATCCTGCGAGATCAACGGGGGTGAGATGACCCCGATCACCATGACCATCAAAACGGCCTGGGGATATCGAAAGAACGACTGCAACAGCCAGGACCAGACAGCATGACGGCTCGCTTCCAGGTTTCCGGACTGAATCGAATTTCGGATCCCGTCGAATTCGGGAGATTGGGGAAGCCCTTGGAGGAATGGCCGCAGCATCTGCCTCCATTCGGGATACAAGGCTGCCTGTTCCCAGACGAAAAAGCCTACTCCAAACCAGACCGCGGGCAACCAGGCAAACAACATCATCCGACGCAGCCAGCGGCTTTGCCACGCTCGCTTCACGCCAACTTCCGTGATGACACACCACCGCATCCAACCGGGAACCAGCCGTTCCGACCAGGGACGATAGCCCAGGTTATTCACTCCCCGATTTGAGGGGAGACTGGTCGGTTCCGCACGCGCTTCGAGAATCGTTCCTGCGGAACCGCTGGTACTATTGTCTGTCATTGGGAAGCTCCTCGAACCGCATTCAGGAAGATCTCCTCCAGCGAATTTCGCGATGGGGTCATCGAACGGACGCCGACTCCCAAACTATTTGCCGCCTTCCAGACTTCGGGCGCAAGCTGGTCGGGTGCCCCTTTCAGTAACAGTCCCCCTGTCGCACGGACTTCGATGTCGATGCCGCGAGCACGAATCGCTTCGACAAACCGGTCTGCGACTCCCAGCAGTCGGACTTCGAGCGATGGCATCGTTGGCCGGTTCAGTTCCACGAGCGAATCCGCGACCTGAACCTTGCCACGTGCCAGGATCACTACTGCATCACTGATCGATTGAACATCGGGCAGAATATGCGTGCAGAGCAGTACGGCTTTACCGTGATCACGGGCCAGCACCCGAATCCGGTTCAGCATCACCTGTCGTTCTTCAGGATCAAGACCAGAAGTCGGTTCATCAAGAATCAGCACTGGCGGGTCGTGTACGATGGCCTGGGCAAACCGCAGCTTCTGACGCATTCCCGTCGAATAGGTTTCGACCGTGCGGTATCGCTCTTGAGCCAACCCGCAAAAGTCGAGGATTTCATGTGCACGACGCACAGCTTCAACAGCGGGGAAACGCGAAAGCTGTGCGACGAATTGCACACAATCAACGCCTGTCATTCCATGCAGATAGCAATCATCTTCGGGCATGTAACCGACATGTGCACGGATCTCACGGTTCTGTCGGCCAAGTTCATATTGCAAGAGACGGCCACTGCCGTGCGTCGTCTTGACGAGTCCGAGCAGAACCTTAATGAGTGTCGTCTTGCCAGCGCCATTTGGACCCAGCAGTCCGGTGATTCCCGAATCAATCTGCAGGGAAACATTGTCCAGAGCCCGAAAACGGCCGTAGTCTTTCGTGATTTCGATCAGATCAATCAGGGGAGACATGACGTCTATTGCCGTAGGAAGACCCGTTCATTGGAATTGTGCTCCCATCGTCTCCCGTCGTTTGACCGTTTGCAACCCGAGACCCTGATTCGGCCGCAAAAGAATCACTTCAAGGCGGGATCGGCAAACAGTTCGAGCAAAGCTTCCAGCGGCAGTCCGATGACGTTACTCAGACTCCCTTCGACGCGTTCGATAAAGACACTCCCCGCACCTTGCAATGCGTATCCCCCGGCCTTTCCGCGTGGTTCACCGGTCAGCAGATACCAGTTTAGCCATCGATCAACGTCGGCCCGAAAAGTGACTCGTGACTCAACGACCTGCTCCGCAAAACGTCCATCGGGAGTCACGACATGGACAGCGGTCAGGGCCGAATGAGTCTGACCCGCGTAATGGTCGCGAAACCATTCAGAAACGACTTCACGCCAGTCGTCATGTTCTGGCGGTTGGCCGAGAACGATCGGGGTGTCGCCCGTAATGACCACCGTTGTGTCGGCGGCAATCAACAGCGTTCGAGGTCTCTCGTGCAGCGAACCTTCTTCCACATTGAGGTCTGCACGAACCAGTTCTGCCTTGTGACGTGCGATTTCCAGCAGTCGCGATTTGATGGCGTTCAGGTCTCGACAGTCTGCAAACCCAGCCTCCTCAGCGGATGCGGGAGGCCGGACCTCGATCAGTGTCGGATGAACAACCTGCTGCAACAGTTCCAGGCGGCGTGGCGAACGCGAGGCGAGGAGATAACGGCGGAAGGACATGTGGAAATCCACGCTCGCTGATTTAACGGTGATACGCAGCACCGATGAGCTACTGCTTGGCAGCACCCGTCTGTTCGGGAATTCGAACACGTGCTTTGAAGGGGATCGGCTGCGGTCGATCTGAAATCTTGACGAAGAAATCTTCCTCAAACACTCCAGGAATATTCGGGGCCGTAAACGTCACCGGAAGACTGTGCACGGTCGAAACCGCCGTATTCAGTTTGACTTTGAAGGCGTCGTCCTGAAGTTTGGCATCAGTTTTCTTTTCCCGGTACAGTTCGTCAATCTTGAACGGCTTTCGCCCTCGAATGACGACATTGACGACTTTCGACTGCCCGGGTGCCACCGATCCAAACTGCAATTCTGTAATTGCGATATCCGGTTCAATCTTGGCTTCAACCAGAACGGACACCTGGGGATTGTTGGCATCATCGGTCGTCATGATCACTTGATCGCGAACCGTCCCGATAGGGGCATCGGGTCGTAGCGAGACGACCAGTTCGTATTTCACCTGGCCGTCATTCAGTCGGGAAAGCTCTTTCAGATTTACGAGCAGATTAGGATTGGCAACTTTGGCTGAGGTAATCTTCCAGTCGTTTCGGCCGGCGTAGTGGATATCCACTTTGCGTTCGGCACCTGCCCCCTGATCCAGCAGCCCAAAATTGAGGGCACCGGGCGAGACAACGATATCGCGTCGAATGTAGGCCGTTACAGGGAGTTCGACAACTGCCGTTGCCGCGTGAACGGCATCCAGCAAGAATATGGTTGCCTTGGAGTTACGTTCGCCATCATAGCGTACGGTGTCCAGACGCAGCGTCAGGACCCGCGACTGGGCACTGGGAATGACAATTGGCAGTTGGCTCTTGGTGATATCTTCCCAGGAAACGCACCCGCAACCTGTGGTCAGGTTGGTGATTTGAATGTCTTCTTTGTAGATGTTTTTGACAACGATCTGTACGACAGTTTCAGCACCCTTCGCGACCGAGCCATATTTGACGGCAGTCGCGTTGACCATCTTCGCACCCCAATCAGGATCATTCGCGCGTGCGATCGATCCCAGCAGGGATACGGCAACAACCATCATCGCCCAACGAAAACGCCAGTGGGAGTGAATTTCTGGTAAAAAATCCATCGTTCTTCCTCGCCTTCTCAAATCGGCATCTGCTGATCAGGCAATCGGTAATCACTGAATTCAGACAGCGACCACCGATCGTATCTCCCTGATTTCACAAGAGTTTTGTCATGACAGTGTGGCGACAGTCTTTCGCACGTTTTCCCCTCTTCCTGGGAAACGTCGACAAATTCTCTTGGCGCACATTATGACGAGACCTCAAAAAAGTCAACGCGTGCCAGAGGTTGCGACCGAACTACAAGGAATACGTGCCAGCGCCATTTCTGGTGTTACAATGGCAGCGGCAGGCCGCCGGCAGTGGTTTTGCACCCCATGGTCGTGAGAATTCAGAGATCAAATTCAGGAGCACGTGATGGACGTCATCTTCATCCTGCTGGTTGGCCTGTGCGCAGGATGGCTCAGCGGACAAATTACGAAGGGGAGCAGCTTCGGTCTGGTCAACAACCTGATCGTTGGCGTGATCGGGGCTGCTGTGGGAGGTGTTTTGCTTCGGTTGATCGGCCTGCAACCTTATGGGCTGATTGGACCGCTCATATCTGCCACCCTCGGATCGCTATTGCTGCTCGCCATTTTGAAAAAGTTTGGCCGAGCCCCGTAAGATCACAGTTTCGATCTTGCTGGATTCGCCCGCTGCTTTTTCAATTGTTCAATTTGCTTTTCGGTATCTTGTGTCCAGCGGATTCCATCCAACTGAAATTTGGCGAGGTCGCGCAGAACCGGGTCCTTTTCGGAAGCGGCGATTTCCTTGTAAGCCTCGATGGCCGCAGACCACTGTGATCGTTTGCGCAGGCAGGTGGCGATCAGGTACTTTACCATCAGGCGATTGTCATCGGTCTGGACGACTTTACGAAACGCCTGTTCGGCTTTCACGTAGTCGCCGGCTCGAAATAACACCTTACCGAGTGCGAAGTTATCGACTGCGGCATCGGTGACTGCGGGTGTTTGGGTTTCAACGGCGTCGGGAATCACGGGTGCGACTGGCTGATTGGCGAGTGCAGGTTTTTTGTCGTTCTTTTTGGCGACCGGCTTCTGGCTGATTCCCTGAGTCGCCAGCTTGGTCAGGATGTCCAGCATCTCCTGTCGCTGGCGGTGCAGTGCCCTTTCTGCGTCAGTTTCCGCATTTCGAGTGCTGCGAGTCACTTCATCACTGAGTGCATGGAACGACTCCAAGTCTGCCCGAAGTGCTTCCAGTTCGCTTTCCAGGCTGGAAGTCTCGACAGCAGAAGGACTTCGCAGGCGAGATGTCGGCCCGGTTGGTAGCGGCTGAGTCGACAACTCAGGACCAATCTGACGGGCGGGTTCCGGCGGCAATGGCAGCGGTTCCTGACTCACTGCGACAGAACTGGTCGCGAGCAGAACGAGAGATACCAATCCTTGGAGTCTCATGATTTTTCAATGTCCGTGTTTGGCAGTTGTCTTGGCTTCTTTTTCGTTATCGAGTGACTCTTCCTGAAGCACGTCGTTTTCCGTCGGCAGGAAGTATGTTCCCAGCGTCACCACAACCAGTTGTCGATCAGGAGATTTGAGGACCGTCATCGACTCGTGCGCGGCACACGAGACGATTCGCAACCTGGCTGCGGCGACGCCACGTGATTCCAGAGCGATCTTTACCGCCAAGGCACGCCGGAAGGCAAGATCATGTCCTCCCGCAGCGTCCCGATAGGCCTCTTCCTGCGAACAATGTCCCTGAATAATGATCATCCGGTAGTGGTGACGGACAACTTCGGCAATTTCATCCAGATCGGGGTATGCCGATTTGGGGACAACATCGGAATTGCGCGCGAATCGAACCGGCTTCCCGATATTTGACTGCGCCTTCACCCAGGTATCCCGTTCTTTGGTCGCGGAACCCTTCACTGCTGCAGAGAGCCACCGCTGCCCGCTGAATGGAAAGCCGCCGCCCCCCTTCTGGGTTAACACCTGCAAAACAGCGATATCGAGCGGATCTTTGGAATCGGGACGGGGCGTATATCCGAAGCCGACCTTGACCGACGCCAGAATCCGCAACAGATCTTCATCCGATGCGGTCTTCTGGGAACCCTGGCAAAGAAGCAGCACGAAGAAACTCATCAGCAGAATCACCATGTCGGCGAAGCTGACGATCCACATGGGTGCGTGCCCGCCCCCTTCTTCGTGTCCTCCCTTTTTTCCAGGTCCCCCATGGCCTGACATCATCCGGCCCTTCATGTAAGCCGCTGTCGCCAGGACGCGGTCAGTACGAATCGATTTGAGTTCTCTCTGGTCTCAGCCTGCCCGAATTTCAAATTTCAAATTTCAGATTTGAAATCTCCATTTCCCGCGTCAGTTATCCTGCTCAAACTTCGTCGCCGTTCGCCCGTCGAGGAAGCTGAGTAAAGTCTGCTTCAACTCTGTCGGAGAATGACCTGCGGCGATCCCCATGATCCCGTTCAAATACAGTTCCTTCAGCATCGTTTCCTGCCCGGATCGGATTCCCAGCTTGTCCGCCAGCGGCAGACAAAGCAGGTTGGCGAACAGCGAACCGTAAAGCGTTCCCAGCAGCGCGACCGACAAACCGCCCCCGATTGCCGCGATGTCGCTACCCATGTTCTGGAACATCACGACCTGGCCGATGATCGTCGCTGTCAGCCCGAATGCAGGGGCATAGTTCCCCATGACTGCGAACACCTTCTTGCCAATCGCGTGACGTTCCCCCTGGGAAAACAGTTCCAGTCGCAGACTGGTTTCAATGGCCTCGTGATCCTGTCCGTCGATCACCATTCGCAACCCCTTGGCCAGGAATGGCTCCGAGACTTCGTCCAATCGTGTTTCCAAAGCCAGGACACCATCCTTACGAGCGACAGCAGCGAAGTCGACCAGTTGCATTAAGGCCTGAGTCAGCGGGACTTCCTTATAGAAAATACACTTCCCCAGAACGCGAAATGTCGCGAGGAAGTTCTTCATCGGCATACTCATCATCGTGGCGCACGCCGACCCGACGACCACCAGCAGCACACCTTCCGTGCTGTAGAAACCCATCAGGTGACCGTGCGTCTGGTGGTACATGGCACCGATGATGATGCCCAGTGCCGCCACAAAACCGATAATCGTTGCAAAGTCCATGTCATGCCATTCCGGAACCAGGTCCGTAGATCACTCCCACCATCTCTTTAATCGAACGAAACGTGGTGGACTTGCCACAGTTCCAGATGGCTGACTGGAAAGATCGCATAAACTACGACAATGGCAACGAATTGGCCGATTGTGCGGACGCGGCGACCTGTTGGAGGAAGAAGTCAACGCAGTGACGCAAGGGAGCAGAGATGCGAAGATCAGGGTTCATCAAGCATCAATTGAAGAGGGGTTACCACTGAGGACACGGAGGAG
>JBAWWJ010000110.1:0-26655 GCA_037146815.1 Planctomycetota bacterium | reverse complement strand
CCAGTTTTGTGGACTCGCATTTCGTGTCGACTAGAACGACCGCAGCACGCAAGACTTCATGAGGCGCAACATTACAGGAATGCAGGATTAATCAGGTGAAACAGTCCCAATTCTTCCCCGTGAAGGTGATGGTAGATCCAGTTTGGAAAACGTGACTGACGCAAGCGTTCCCAGCGGGAAAACCCATGGTATTCGCCGACAATCAACTTCACGTGTTTCAGGACGGACGTATTTTCCAGGATCGAGAATTCGCTTCCTTCGCAATCCAGCTTCAGGATGTCGATAGTGCTGGCGTGAGCCCATTTCATCAGCTCTTCCAAGGTCACTTTCGCAAGCGGTCGCCGATCGACGTCGTAATGAGGATCTGGATTACCCTCGTTGCCCTCCTTGACGACGATCGACCCGCCCGTGTTGCCGCCGTTGGAGGTAACGGTATTCAGCAGGATGAGTTGCCCCGGCTCATACGTGCAGGCAGCCGGGACGATCGTGGCAAACTGCCCGACGTTGGCACGCAGCACTGCAATGTTTTCTGGGCAGGCTTCGACACAGGTGATTTTTGCCGCGGGATTCGCTCGTCGAATCAAGGTTGCGAAACTACCGATATGACTGCCGATATCGACGACAAACGCGGCTTGCTGTACATCGTGAGATCTGGTCGCCATCCGGTAGGCGTCTCCGACCAGGATGTCTTGGACAATCGCCACATCCTCTGCCTGCATTCGTTGCCGAATCCACAGATCGTGATAGCGAACGAACGCAGCCACGTCGGCATTCTTGGGCGGTGGCACGATGGTCACCGCCGGTGAATTTGCAGTCGTTGCGTTCGGGGGGGATTCGCACTCCGAATCCGTCGCGGATGGATATGAATCTCCCAATTCCTTGAGCGCCTGAAAACAGAACTCTTCCAGCGGATACTCCGGGTGAAATCTGTTGTGAGTGGTTTGTTGAGGCGTCGATTTGAAACGAGTGTCGGGCAGGCGGAACTTGTCGTGGACCCGATGCAGAAACAGCAACTCGCCGCGATCGTCGAACTGATGAATCCCCACGGATACGAAATTGGACTTGGGCCACATGCGGGCGTAGCGTCGTCCCATGCGTTGCCAGGCCACCGGGAACGTGTCTTTGTCGCCGTACAGAATGCGATAGACGAAATCGGCATGAGCGTTGTAGTGCAGTGCCAGATTCAACTCGCGCCAGCAAAGTTCCTTATTGACGAGGATCTGGCCGGACTCGGTCGGCAGGTCTTCGATCGGGCTGACTCCAAATATCTCCCACGCATGAGCCGGACTGATGCTGGTGTTGAGAGCGAGATCGGGCCAGAATACGGCTCCCCATTCGCGATACTTCTTCCACTCGAACAGAAATTCGGGGTTTCGTACCGGATAACTGTCAGCATCCAGCAGCAGTACTTCTCGAAACGAGCAGTTCCGCAGAGCAACCGCTTTCAACTGCCATCCGCGCCACCAGTGACCGGGGATGAACCGGAAGGGTTCGTCACGCTCGAACTCATCAGCGTCGATGCAACGCACGCCGAGTGGCTCGACGACTTGCCGCATCGACTCGTCGATTTCACCTTCAAGATGCCACAACTCGATCGGCAGTTGGCAACCCAGTTGTCGCAACACACGGATCGTGACGTAGGCGGATACGAAGTATTTTCCACCCCCAACGACTACGATTCCTCGACCGCGAAACCGCGCGGGCCATGCTGGCGTCTGTTCGATCGCCTGATCGGCAATCCGTCGATGCGCGGCATGCACATTCTCCCAGCTCCACCAGTCGTTCGGCTGCATCCGAGGCTCCAGAGAGATTACGTCGCAGACCATCTCCACGGGCATATTCGGGGTGATCAGCGGATACAAATAATCCGAGCAATTCTGACAATCAGCCAATGTCGTCAGTTCGTGGTTGGGATGTCCGCAGGCAAATATCGCGGTCCCGGCATTTCCGGTCGAAGCCCCCAGGTGGGCGCAGGGAAGCAAATGCAGCGGAACCCCGTCGCGCGCCGGCGACTCGTGATCCCGGCAGTAACAGCGTTCGCATTGCGCCGGCGAAACAATTTTCAATCCGACAAGCTTGGGTGACTGGCACTGACGTTGACCTGCTGTCGCAAAACCCAGGCCATGTCGGCATTCCGGAAAAGTCATCTCTGCCCTCACTTAAACTGGCGCCACCGTGATTATTGCGGGAATTCCCATGTCTTCGCTGACACCCTTGGTGATCGGATGGCCGAAGACATTTTGACCGAGCGTGGCAAACTGGCTGGCAGAGCAACGATAGTCCACACGGATCGCCCCGTATTCCAGCGACAGTTCCCATTGCTCCGCGTACGGACTGTGGCAGCGCAACTGGACCCGCGGAGTGTGAGTAATGTTTCCGCCGTTACAGTAGAGCACACTGGTCGTCGCCGAACTGACCAGGCACAGCGTCCAGTGGCCATTGAGTGCGGTCAGGGGATCGCCATGAAACCCACGTGTTGACAAGTGCCATTCCGCTGGAAGCACATCCCATGCGGCCGAACAGGGCTGAGCAGGCTTCTTCACAAATCCATGCGGATAAGTACAGTCGGTGTAGTAGCCAAATTTCGGATGGAAAAGAGACGAAGTGAATGTAAATGTACCGTCAGGCCAAGCCGCCCAGACGGCCAGCGTATAATCTGTCGCCGACGATGACGGGTCGACTCCGCTGACATCAACGTCTCCCCATTCGCCCGTGAGCGTATCGACCGCGACACGCTGGGCATAGGCCGCAGGAACTGATCCGGGGTTGCTGTTTCCTTGCATTACCTTGACGAGAACATAATCTGCCGAGCCATTGGCGTTGTTGGCTGTCCCACTGGCACAGATTGTCCCCGCCATGGTTGTAAACGTATCACCGATCGGTTTTTTGATGTTGTGCCCGAAAGTCCGGATGGGACCGGGGGCGTCCTTACTCACATTAATCCGGGGAACACCGACGGCCGCACCCACGGGGATTTGAATTTCCAGCTTGATCGAAATTGTCTTTTCAAACGAATCGGTCATTTCACACTTTCAGGTTGTAGAAAGAATTCCAGATTTCGAACGATGCCCGTAGTGGAATCCGCAAAGATCCCCCATTCGCCATACCCATCGGCAGCGTCAACAAACTGATCGGTGTCCGGTCGGATCAGATCGCGGACGTAATGATCTCCCCATTGAATTCGCGTCAGACGCCCGCCACTAACCGAAATCTCCAGTCGCTGATCGCGAGAGCTCATCGTTGGTAACGTGGCTGACGCAAAGCTCTGGCGCGAGCGAATTCGCCTGGCCCCCGTCAGCTCTTGAATCTCAATAAATCGTTGTAATGTTGCTTTGAGTCGTCCTCCGACCTGGCCGCACTGCAGTTCCACGATTTGAACGCGTCGCAAGGGGGTTCCCCCATCGTCAATTTCGTGTGCACCCAGGAAGAACCCGATTTGCCCCGTCCAGGGGGCTTGAAACAGCGAGCCTTGGATCTGGTAGTCGCCTGAAAGAACTTTCCCCGTGGCGATCAGCGCGCGACTGTCGCAGCTCACCCAAAATTCCTGCTGCTGTGCGTCAAATTCCCATCGCGAATTCTTGGACTGGGCCGGCCACTCCAGGAACTTGGGTGCGGACTTCAAGACCGGGAACCACTCGCCCGAAACCGGTTCGGCAGGGGCCTTCACGGGCGGCACAAGATTCGTCGGTGGTGTCGATTCCACGACAACCGCGCGATCGGTGCTCTTCGTCGCAATCACAGCAGGTTTCTCGTCACCGTTCTTCCCCGGATTCGCGCCGCTTCCAACGAACAGCATCGCACCGATCAGACAGGACGCTCCGACCCCCGCACCGATCAGGATTGGCTTGGGAACACGTCTGACCCGGTGTCCGCGCGATTGGAATCGACGCAGGGCTGTCGCCAGGTCGGCCGCAGTGGAATACCGTTCGACAATCGGCTTGCGCAGACAGCGCAGGCAAATCTGTTCGAGTTCAACGGGGATCGAGTCGTCGATCTGTCGCGGGGGCTTCGGTTCTCGGCAGCGAATCTCTTCCCGCAGCTCGAGCAAATCGCGTCCCGTGAACGGACGCCGTTTTGTCAGGAGTTCGTACAGGATCACTCCCAGACTCCAGACATCCGTGCGACCATCCAGGTACTGCGTTTCTCCACGCAATTGTTCGGGCGACATATACTGCGGCGATCCGGCGATCTCACCGGCCATCTCTCGTTGCGATTTTTCATCGACCGCCAGCCCGAAGTCGGCCACATGCGGTTGATCGCTCTTATCCAGCAGGATATTCGGAGGCTTTAAGTCACGGTGAACCAATCCCAGCTTGTGAGCGACATGTATGGCCTCGGCAACGGTTGCCACCAGTGCCACCGCTTCTTTGCGTTCCAATGGCTGACGTCGAATGCGCTCTGAAAGAGATTCCCCATCGATGTATTCGAACACCACGAAGGGGTTTCCGGCTTCGTCGGTTCCCGAATCGAAAACCGTGACGATCTGAGGATGCCGCAACTTGGCTGCAGCCCGCGCTTCGTCGAGAAATCGTTGCCGCCCCTGAGTTCCCGAGAAACGATCGGAACGTGCGACCTTGAGTGCCACGATCCGCTGCAGGACTTCGTCCCATGCTTCATAAACAGCGCCGAATCCCCCTTTCCCCAGCAGCGATCGAATCAGGTACCGGTCGCGAATACGAGCCGACGGGGCGGGAAGCTCAGCAGAAACACCAGCATTGTACCCCGACGTTGTGGTCATGCTGATGCTGATCGACGCCGATTCTGACGCCTGCAGCAATTCCGGAGTCGCACAGCGGGTCGGCTGGTCACAGGCCTCCAAGGGAAGCTTGCCAACGACCCCATCCGGTCTTGGTCGACCTTCAGATGCTGATGAGTCCACAGCAATTCCTTCGCTCCATTCGCTCGATCACAGGGCCCGCCTTCGACAACGATCGGTGTCAGGCTCAGTTTTGAAACTCAAGTTGGGCAGGCTGAGGCTGGACTAACGATAAGCCCCGGATCTGAAATCACCGAGGTTTCGCGAAACGATCCTACCCCCGGCCTCCCTCGTGACTTTGCGTTTCAAAATAAAGCTTCGTAACTAGTCTGGAAGCGTCTGTATCATCAATGTGAGAGACTGTGAGATTGAACTTACAGCACTCTCGTTCGTCAACACGTGATCACACTTCATGGCAAAGTTTTTCTCGGTCCACTCCGCCTGGAAATGAACCTCCCGAGCAAATCGCCACGCCAACCGTTTTCGGAACGCTGCGAACGCATCGCTACGCTGTCGTGGCGTGGAGTTCTGATACACGAAACTCTGGCGCGACGCATTTTAATCTTTTGCTTCAAACCGTTCTTGTCTCCCGCAGCGCGCCGCGATCCGAAAGTCGCCCGACTCGCACCGCCGCTACCGGTGCATGACGAACCCGCCGTCGACGTTGATCGTCTGACCGGTCAATTGTGCGGATCCAGGTTGCCGACATCGACGTGAAGGCCGATCGCAGCAACGTGAAACTCCACTGTCAATCGCGGGCTGCACGCGTGATGACGAACGGCATATGTCGCATTCGCAACTTGGGATGGCCTCGTTCTTGCAGGTAGGTTTCCGGACCTCTTGTGCCTCAGATTTTCTCACCTAACCGTTACAAATTACCTGCCATCCGCCGACAGACGGCTGTTGGGAATTGCCAGCGGTTTTTCTGCGGAGTACGATTAAACAGATGCCGATTGGAGTTGATGGGAGGCATTCATGTGCTGATTCCCAAAGCTCCGCCTGCCTTCAATAAACCTGCCACCAAGTAGACCGGCCATGAATTCCAGATTTGCCATAATCGGATTCCTTGTGATAACTGCTATTGTGGCGTTGCCGCGATTGCAGGCCGCTGAATTGCGGGTGGAACCTGCCAAGGTGGAATTCACCGACGCATTCGCTCGCAGGCAGTTGCTCGTCAGTGTGGATGGACGCGATGCGACTCGGAAGGCCACCTACCTTAGCCGGAAGCCGGAAATCGTCTCGGTCGATGCTGCGGGGTACTTGGTCCCGCATGCCAATGGTCCCGTCGAAATTGAAGTCAAAATCGGCGGCCAGTCCACCGTTGTACCTGTTCAGGTCTCTGGATTCGAAAACATCCGGACAGTCGACTTTGCGACCGAAGTGGAACCGCTCTTCAGCCGGTTTGGATGCAATTCAGGGGGCTGCCACGGAAAAGCTCGTGGCCAAAATGGATTCAAATTATCTCTATTCGGGTTCGACACCGAGTTTGACTACCAGTCGCTGGTAAGTGAAGGACGTGGGCGTCGCGTGATGGTGTCGGCGCCTGATAAAAGCCTGCTGCTCTTGAAGGGGGCCGGACTCGTTCCACACGGGGGAGGCCGTCGGCTGGAACCGGGGACCGAACCGTATCGGTTGATCCACTCGTGGATTCAGGCTGGCGCACCAGCATCGGCTCAGAACGTGCCACACGTCGTCAAACTGCGGATGGTACCTGCCGAACGCGTCATGGATGCGAATGAACAGCAGCAGATTGACGTGATGGCGGAATACTCGGACGGTTCCCGACGCGATGTGACTCGCGAAGCTCAGTACTCTACGAACCTCGATGTCGTGGCCGTTGTGAGCGACGATGGGCTGGTCACGGCGAACGAACCGACGGGCGAAGCAGCCATCATGACTCGCTACATGGGTCAGGTCGCGATCTGCCGAATCCTGCGACCCCAGGGGGCTCCCCTTGCCAGCCTGCCAAACTTCAAGCCTCGCAATTTCATTGATCAGCTGGCAGCTGAAAAATGGAAGAAGCTCGGACTGAAACCGAGTAACGGATGTGATGATCCGACGTTTCTGCGTCGCGTGACGGTCGATCTGTGCGGACGCCTGCCAACTGTCGACGAAGCACGTGCGTTCCTGGCCGATCCCGGAACGGACAAACGAGACCGGGCTATTGAACGATTGCTCGCGTCACCCGACTATCCCGCTTATTTCGCGTTGAAGTGGGGCTCGATCCTGCGGAATTCGAATCTCGCCGGGGCAGACCGCGCGTCTTACGCCTTTCATAACTGGCTGAAAGACATGGTTGCTCGCAATCGTCCCTACGACGAATTTGTACGAGGGATTGTCGCGGCGAGTGGTGAATGGGCCGATGCACCGGCGATCAACTGGTTCTGGCAATCGCGCGACGACCAGCTTCATCAGGTGACCGCCGATACCGCTCAGGTGTTTCTCGGCTTGCGACTGCAGTGTGCCAAGTGCCACCACCATCCTTACGAACGGTTCACTCAGGACGATTACTACGGTCTGGCGGGTTTCTACACGCGACTGGGACGAAAGTCGTTCGGAGAGCCGCCTCCGTACTTTACCTCCCCCAGCGTGACGCTCAGTGAACGTCATCCCGTGACTGGAAAGCAAATCGAACCGAAGTATCTTGACGGTTCGGTCGCCACGTTTACACCCGAAGAAGATCCTCGTCATGCACTGGTTGACTGGATGTCCAAACCCGAGAACCCGTTCTTCTCCAAGACAATGGTCAATCGTCTGTGGGGCCATTTCTTCGGCCGAGGACTGGTTCACGAAGTCGATGACCTGCGTGAAACGAATCCCGCTTCGAACCCGGAACTGCTGGACGCCCTCGCAAAAGAATTCCGCGATCACAAATTTGATGTCAAACACATGATCCGTCTGATGGTGCAGAGTCAGGCCTATCAGTTGACGTCGGAGCCAACCGACGACAATCGGAAGGACCAGCAGAACTTCGCTCGATTCTTCGCTCGACGTCTTCCCGCCGAAGTGGCTCATGATGCCGTGGAACAGGCGACGGGATTCAAAACGAACTTCAGCAACATGAGCGCAGATTCTCGAGCGATCGATTTGCCGCACGAACGGTTTGGTTCGTATTTCCTCGATACCTTCGACCGGCCTAAGCGAGTCAGTGGTTGCGAGTGCGAACGGTCGACCAGTGCGACCTTGTCTCAAGTCCTGCTGCTTTCGAATTCGGATGAAGTGGAAGGAAAGCTGCATAATGGGAATGCCCGGATTGCCAAGATGTTTGAGGTAAAACGGACTACCCCTCAAATCGTCGAAGAGCTATACCTCGCCACGTTTTCCCGATTCCCGACACCACAGGAACTGACGACGGCGACCGGATACATTGACCGCGATACTGAACCACGAAAGGCCGTGGAAGACTTGTTGTGGACCTTGCTGAATTCCCGCGAATTCCTGTTTAACCATTGATTGACCTGATGCTCGTTTTGAAAACGGGGACTTAAAATGTTCGATATTCTCGGATCTTCCATTCGAACCTGCGACAGCGAATCTTCGCGACTTGATCGCCGGAACTTCCTGCGAGTCGGCAGTCTCGCGGTTGGCGGCCTGACGCTACCCAATCTGCTGCGTGGCGAAGCGCTGGCCAAGGAAGGTGGCACTTCCGCCAAGCGGAAGTCGGTGATTCTGGTCTGGCAGGCAGGTGGCCCCAGCCATATTGATATGTACGACCTGAAGCCGACGGCACCGGCCGAGTATCGCGGCGAGTTCAAGCCGATCCCGACCAATGTTCCGGGAATTGAAATTGGCGAACACCTGCCACTGCAGGCGACCATGTTTGACAAGTTCTCGGTCGTTCGATCCGCCTTTCATACCAATGCTGGTCACGGCATGGGTTCCCAGTGGATGCTGACGGGATACCAGCCGACAATCGAAGTGAACGACAATATTTATCCATCGTGCGGATCTGTCGTCGCTGCATTGCGCGGACCGAACGAACCGGGGATGCCAGCTTACTGTAACGTCCCTAATCGGCTGGATCTGGGTAAAGCCGCCTACTTGGGAGCGTCGTACAACCCGTTCTCTCCTGACAGTAACCCGAACGACAACGGGTTCCAGGTGCGCAACATGAAGTTGCCGGGAAACCTGACCGTGAACCGCCTGGAACGTCGCCAGCAACTGCTGGGTCAGGTTGACACGATCCGTCGTGACATCGACACCAAGGGAGATATCGTCGGTCTGGACAAGTTCTACCGCGATGCCTTCGAAATGGTGACGAACGAAAAGGCCTTGCGCGCATTCGACATTCACAAGGAAGACCCACGTCTGCGTGAGAAGTATGGCCGCAATGACTTGGGACAAAGCTGCCTGCTGGCTCGACGTCTGGTGGAATCCGGTGTGACCTACGTCACCGTTCAGGCCGGGGGTGGCTGGGATACTCACGGTAACAACTTTGCCGAATTGAAAAACCGCCTGCTACCCGCTTTCGACCGTGCTGTTGCGGCACTGGTTGATGACCTTTATGTTCGCGGCCTGCAGGATGAAGTCCTGGTGATGGCGATGGGCGAATTCGGCAGAACGCCTCGAATCAATCCGCAAGCGGGTCGCGATCACTGGCCAGGTGCCATGAGCGTTCTATTCGCCGGAGGTGGATTGCAGATGGGTCAGGCGATCGGAACGACTGATTCCAAGGCAGAATACCCGACGAGCAAGCCCTACACTCCGGGTTGCGTCCTGTCGACGATGTATCACACGCTGGGAATCGATCACCACCACGTCTTCTACGATCAAGGCCGACGACCACTGCCAGTGCTGAACGAAGGTCAGCCGATTGCCGAACTGATTGGATAGTTGCTGAATGTTGCGAGTAGTCTGCGATGATGTGAGATTGAACCTTTCCTGACAGCAGGTCAGAGCGCTGCAACCGTCGGCTACGCCTTTGCATCCCTCGCAATACATTTTCAACATCGACATCAGGAACACTGATCGCCGCTGATTTCCACTGATCAGACAGAGAACGAAACGGCTTTGATGGCATACTGGTTCGAAGGATGCTGGGGGTCGCTTACTCGTGTTCCGGATCAGCGTGAATCAGCGGCGATCAGTGTTCCAAATCTCTTCCTTTCGCGATAGAAAACGACCCCACCGAGAGGTACTCTCGATGGGGTCGACTTGTTGATGGAACCCGTTGTCAGCTTCAGTGCTGATGAGTGTCAAACAACTCGTGCTTCTTGTCGCCACCCGCGTAAATGTACGCGAGCAGATCAAGAATCTCTTCCCGAGTCAGCTTGTTCAGCAAGCCTTGTGGCATGATCGACGTCGTCGACTTCTTGCGTTCTTCAATCTCGGACTTCTGAATGATTGCTGGTTCACCCTTGGCCAGTGGATCGACAAGGACCTTCACCTGGGCAGCGTTCTCTTCCACGATCATCCCGGTAACGATCTTGCCCGAATCGAGGATGAAAGTGTACGAATTGAACTTCTCGGCGATTTCTTTCGAAGGCTCCAGAATCGAGCGGAGCAGTTGATCTGTCGTCCGCTTCATTGGTTCGATCTTGGTCAGGTCTGGCCCCAGTTCCCGGCCCTCTCCACTGAGCTTGTGGCACCCAACGCAGTTCGCCACCTTGAACAGGTTCTTACCGACTTCATGGGATCGGCCTTTTGGCAACGGCTTTACTGAACCTACCAGGTCATCGAATTTCCATTCGGTGTTTCGACCCGTGTATTTCAGCAATTCGTCTTTCAGAGGAAGTGGATTCGCCGTCAGGTAAGCATCAGGATTCCGCTGATACTCTTCCAGGTTCGCAACGACATACAATGCTCCGTACATACGCCGCCAGTGCCCCGGATAGGTGCAGACATAAGGATAAACACCTGGTGCTGCGGGGACATCGAAATTCAAGGCCTGGGTCTGCCCCGCTTCCAGCAGACGGCTGGCCAGCAGGATCTTGTTGGATTTCGGCACGAACTGGCGATCCTTGGCATCGGCATCACGAGCGGTCGCTTCTGCCAGTTGCCCGACCTCTTCCAGTGCCCCAGGCTGAACAATGGCGAAGTTATGCGGCATATGGTCGGTATTGGAGATCCGGAATTCGACCGGCTTGCCAGCCTGGACGACGATCGTTTCCTTGTCGTAGATCATTCGTTCGACAACGGTCCCGATCGGGATGACTCGCACATCCAGATTCTGCAACCGATCTTCCACAGCCTTGGCCAGATCTGCCGGAAGCTTTTTCGAGAACGATCGAGCCAACGCCACTGCGTCAACCGCGGGTGGGCTGGTACGAACTCGTGCGGGCATGGCACTCAGGTATCCGACGATATTGTCCACCAGGCCTGGAAGTTCCTTCGGAGCCCAGTCCTGTTCGGGAACGGACCGCAGGACACTGATTGCTGAGGTCCGGGATCGGTCTGCCTTAATCAACTGGACAAGGTCCCGGAATTTCTCCGGCCCATGGCCGGGGATCGATGCAATCGTCTGAATCGCCAGATCATGCAGGGTTTCTTCACCGCCACTGACAGACAGGCGGTTGGCGGCAATCTTCTGACGTTGCAGTCCGGGACCTGACCATTGGACTTCCAGTCCGTCTCCACCGCCATTATCGAAATAGGTCACAACGAGATTCTGGCTGCCAGCCGTCAAGTCGACAGTTCCCGTCTTTTCGACCATGCCGTGCAGGCCGTCGTTATCAACTAGAAGTTTGTCCCCAAGGTACAGACGCGAACCATCGTCAGAGCTCAGATAGAACGTGTATTTCCCGGCCGTGGGGATCTGGATCAGTCCCGCGAATCGCAGAGCAAACTGGTCTTGTTCCTTCCGCTGCGGCACATTCATCACGATTTCGGGGACAATCCCGCTGGCTTGAGGTTTCAGCTTGGCCAGAGTTTCAATCGCGACGTTCGGGGGATTGGGATGGAAGTAATCGACTTGAATCCCGCTCTGGAACAACAGCGCCCCACCCGATTCGGCCTTCAGGTTTTGAGGGAGTTCAAACATCAGCGAACGAACGGGTTCATAGAGAGTTGCCCGCAAGGTCTCGTTCTTGACCGAAGGGACCGCTGCCAGGAAGTCTCGCAGGCTTTCTTTACTGCGCGACGCCGCGAGCAATGCGGCATCGGCGGAGCCATCCAGCGCGATCCACGTGACGTACCCGGTCTGCCGAGTGATCGCCGCCTTACCCTTTGTCGTGAGTCCTTCAACACGATTGCGAGACTTCTTCAGATCGGCTGCCGATTGTTCCGACAACAGGTGCCCCAGCGTTGCCAGGCTGGCGGTCTGATCCTGCTTGTCACGGTCTTCGATCAACTGCAGGAGCATCGAGACAACATCGGTTTTCCGGAGAGCCGACAGTCCATTCAATGCTTCTCGCAGCGGATTGGCAGCAACGTTGGGACGGCTGAGGATCGCTTCGTAAACGGCTTCCGTCCGTTCCAGCTTCAGCAGGTCGTCGACACTGGCATTTCGCAGTGCATAAATCTGTGCAGCCTTGGAAAGGGGGCGTTGGCGTTGGGCGTTCACTGCTTCCTGCACCAGTCTGTCGACCTGGATCTTGCCGCGAGCGTAATTCAGGACGGTATCCAGTTCTGGATCGGTCGGACGGGTCGAAACTTCGAAGATCACTTCAGCAGCAGGCATCCCTTCAAAGCTGACGGCCGACTTGACCGCTTCAGCTCGGACGAGTGCCGATTCGTCACGAGCTCCGGCGAGCAGGATCTGCTCCCAGTCGGAAACCTTGGTTCCCCAGTGACCGAGTGTTCGGATCGCTGCCGCACGAACGCGACCATCGGCAGCTTTGAAGACCTTTTTCAACAGATCGCCATTGGGAACTCGATGTTCTTCGAAGACCCACAAGGCTTCCAGTAAGGCTTGAGCGGCATCGGGCTTCGCAGGATCGAGACTGGCGGTCCAGGTGTTCAGGCTTTTCACGACTTCTGCGGAATCACGACCACTCAATTCCAGGCGTGCTCGATAACGAGTTCCGTTTTCCTTGGCGAAGAACGCGGGAAGGATTTCTGCGATTGGCTTCCCCTTCATCGCCACAGGTTTCACGAGCGGTCGATCCTTGGCAGTGACTCGGTAAATTCGCCCGTGCTCATGATCGCGGTTGGGGTCACGCATGTTGTGTTGCATGTGACCGATGATCGCGTTGCTCCAGTCCGAGACATACAGCGCGCCGTCACCACCGATTTCCACATCGGTCGGACGGAAGTTGGGATCGCTGGAGACGAGCACCGGCTCTATTTCTACGGCGGTAATGTCGGCCCCGTTGTACTTCACTTCGTGCTGAAGGACGCCCAGGAATCCAATGCAATTACAAATCAGGAAATTTCCCTGGTTCTTGTCTGGGAACTGACTGCTCGAAAGAATTCCGGTCGCCGCCACGGGGCGCACTCGTGTCTTGAACCAGT
This sequence comes from Planctomycetota bacterium, assembly GCA_037146815.1. Classification (GTDB taxonomy): domain Bacteria; phylum Planctomycetota; class Planctomycetia; order Planctomycetales; family Planctomycetaceae; genus Schlesneria. Next base: position 13,508 of record JBAWWJ010000110.1, on the reverse strand, counting down.
TCTTGTTGCCGACCCCTTTCCCAATGTTGACGTAGCCACCTGAACCACCCGTGCCGTCGTTGGCAAACTGATATCCCCACTGGTCAAACACGTCGCCGTGAGGGTTCGGGCCGATCGGGTAATGGAATTCCACTTCAAACGTGCGGGGGTTGAACCGATGCACACCACTCTGTTCCGAGCGAGCGGTGCGGGTCGGGGTTTCGGTCGTCGAGACGTTGAAGATTCCGCGAGACCAGTAAAGCCAGCCATCTGGACCAATCAACATCGCATTGGCGGAGTGATGTGAGTCCGCGCTGCACAGGCCTTGCAGCATGCGAATTTTCACGTCGGCCTTGCCGTCTCCATCGGAATCTTTCAGGAACCAGATTTCGGGCAGGGCAGCGACCAGCATGCCACCACCCCAGAATTCGAAACCGGTGACGCTGTTCAGTTCATCCGCGAAAATGACGCACTTGTCTGCCACGCCATCGCCATTGTCGTCAGGAAAACAAAGGATCCGATCCTTGCGAGGTTCCGTCGGATTCCAGTGCGGATAGGACGGCCAGACGGATGCGTACAGACGTCCATCAGTGTCGACCGCCATCTGGACGGGGTTAACCAGTTCCGGGAACATCTCTTCCGATGCAAACAGGTTGACCTGCATCCCTTCGGCAATCTTCATCTTGGAAATGGCGTCTTTGCCACCGAGGTAGACGTGCTTGCCGCCGGGGAGCTGGCCAGGAATGTTGGTCTTTACGGCCAGTTGTTCCGGTAGATTGTTGTCTTCGACCTTGGCTTCGGAACCACGGGCCACGGCCCAGACTCGCTTATCGCGATTGACCGTCATCACGTCCAGGATTTCCATTTCGCGCATCATGACGTCGGCGTTGGACTGACCGAACCATGCCAGCTTCGATCGTCCACCGAAGACGTTGTAACCATCAATGACGCGATAACGGCTGAACCAGTGATAGTTCTTATCGAGAACCGCCTGGCGGATTTTCTCGAGTTCCGCTTCGGGAAGAGTCTGCTTTTCAATGCCGAACAATTCCTTGGCAATCACGTTTGCAACAGCCCGGTCACCGTGATCCAGCAGATGAATGCCGTTGACGGTCAGCGGCTTTTCAGCAGTGGCATACAACTTTTTCGTGGCTGAGAAGAGATCCACAAACGCCACTTTTTTGGAGCGGCAGATTTCTTCCATCGCCTGACTGTACTTGGCAAGCTTTTCGTTATTGGCCGTACCATCGGGCAGGTGCGGGCTGCGCAGGTTTTCGTGAGCAATTGGTGAGAAGAAGACGAGGCGGGGTGCGGCTTCACCGTCGTACTTCTGAGCCAGCATCCCATCAATGGTTTCCGCCAGATCCTTCTGGAACTGGGGCAAACCGGCATCTCCTTTCAGAGCTTCGTTGTAACCAAAGAAGCAGAAGATAACGCTGCTTTTGGTCTTGGCCAGCCATTGATCGGGCGAGCCGAAATTCTCTTCGCGAGGTCGCAGTTTCAGTTCATCGCCGGAGAAGCCAAGATTGCGAACGGTCAGTTCCAGTTCGGGATAAGCCGCATGCAGATACGTTTCCAGCCAGGCGGCATGCTGCATGCGGTCAGCCAGAGTATTGCCGATATAACCGATCCGGTCCCCCTTGCGCAGCTTCAACTGCGGCTCGGCGGCAACAGACACCGAGACCATCAAAGCCAGCAGGCCGAAGGCATAAGTCGCTGATTTCGAAATCATCACAGATGCGATCCATTGAAAAGTTCAGGCTCAGTCAAAATCACACGTTCACGTTGCGAAAGTTTTCGAAGCACGGATGCCACGTAGTCACAAAGAACAACAAAAACCCTCGCGCCAAGAGTATGTTCCGAAGAACAGGCAATGCCAACAGTGGTGACTTATTTTCCAAATTGTCAGATTTGCAGGTGATTCCGGGGGATACTGGAACCCAGTACAAGATTTGATGGTACTCTGACGGTACACACTCCAGGTTCTGCCCTTGCGGATTTAGTCCGTCTCGTGCATAAAATCCCTACCCTCCCAACGGAGTTGGATGGGCAGTTCCTTCAAGGATGCAATTTATGAGGCGATGGTTGTCTTCGGGCTTGGTGTTGATGGGGGCATTCCTGATGTCCACCATCGCTCAAGCTGACGAAACGCCTGCCGAGGATTCATCCCCTATCGGGTCGCTCGTCATTATTGGCGGGTCCGAGCGATTTGATCATCGCGAATACTGGGAACAGATCGTGGAACTCGCGGGCGGCCCCGGTTGCCGGATTGCGGTTTTTCCAACGGCCAGCGGAGACCCTGTCAAAAAGGGAGGCTGGGTCATCTCGGCTCTCAATAAAGCGGGGGCTGATGCGTTCCTGGTTCCCGTTGCCTGGCGAAAAATCCCTGTGTCGCCTCAGGATGCAGTGGCCGATCCAGAACTGGTCGAACAGGTGCGCGAGGCCACTGGAGTGTTTCTCATTGGTGGCGAACAAGATCTGATCGTCAAAGCCCTTTATACGCCGGAAGGCCAGAACACCCCGATGCTGGATGCCGTCTGGGATGTCTACCGCAAGGGGGGCGTCATTGCTGGAACGAGTGCCGGGGCAGCGGTGATGAGTCGCATTATGTATCGCGATGCGGAATCCGTTCTGGACACTCTGTTGTACGGCGTCCGCTTTGGCAAAGAAATTGACAGGGGGCTCGGGTTTATTGATGGAGAATGGTTTGTCGATCAGCACCTGCTTGTTCGTGGCCGGTTTGCCAGGACTCTGGTGGCCATGCACGATCAAGGGTTCAAGTTCGGACTGGGTGTTGATGAAAACTCTGCGGTCATCGTTCGCAATGGAAAAGATGTCCAGGTGATCGGATACAAAGGAGCACTGGTCCTGGATCTCTCGAAAGCGGAACACGATCCGAAGCTGGGTAAGTTCAATTTGAAGAACGTCCGGCTGACCTATCTTGATCGTGGTGACCGGTACGACCTCAAGACTCGGAAGGTGACCCCGGCGGAAGAAAAACTCGAAGACGAAATCCTCGATCCCAAGTCACCGGATTACCAGCCTCACCTGACTCGACCGCTCTTTTGCAACGACATTCTCAGCAATACCACGGTCGTCGATTTGATGGGTAAGATGATGGAAAGTACCCACGGCCTGGCGATCGGGCTGGCATTTGATGGCCTCGAAGCCAGAAAGCATGCTGTCGATGGATTCGAATTCAAGTTCACTCGGGATCTGGAGAGCTTCGCCTGGTACACCGAAGCCTATGGCGGTGACGACTTCACGATTCTGAACATTCGCCTCGACATCCGCCCGATCCGCATCACCGGACCGCTGTACGATGCCGAGGCGAGTCCAAAGTAGTGCCCGCCTGTCAACGCATTAGTAATTACTAAAGCGCCGGAACGGCAACATTCAGTTTCCCGGCGAGTTCTACGAGTGCCTTCCAGTTCCCCTCGTCGAGCGGAATTCCCTTGGCCTGGCGGTCTGACATCGTACGACGTTCAGGATCACCGGGCAGGAAGACTTCTTTCACGCCATCGATCGTCGGGACGCCTCGCACATACGTTTCCAGCTTGCCAACTTCACCGAGCAAGTGTGTCGACCCACCGAAGAACTCGGGGTTGATGACCCAGAACACACAGCAGTTCCCCATCGGTGGAGGTGGGCTCGGGAATGGGCATTGGCCGCCGGAAAGACCGCCCGCGAGCATGTCGATCATGTACGCCAGCCCAAATCCCTTATAGGCCTGATCACCACCCAGCGGCAGAATTGTCCCTGGGGGATCGCCGTAAAGCTGATTGGGATCGGTTGTCGGTTTCCCCTCGGGATCAAGCACCCAACCGGCGGGAATTGGTTGACCAGCGATTTTCTTAACGCGTACTTTCCCTTCGGCGGTGGCACTCGTCCCGATGTCGAAGATAAATGGGCCGTTGGCCCCACCTGGCATTCCCAGACAGATCGGGTTCGTGCCCAGGCGAGGTCGTTTTCCTCCGACCGGAGCGACACGCTGTCCCGAGCCATGTGTGTTTGCGACGATCATCGAGGTAAATCCGCGAGCGGCGGCCATTTCGGCATATTCACCAAGTCGTCCGATATGAGCAGCCCGGCGTAGCGTTCCGCAGGCGATGGCGGAGGTTTCACACTTGGCGATCAATCGTCGCATCAGGTCCTGAGCCAGAACCTGACCGAGACCCCAACCGCCGTCGGCCATGATGGAACAGGAGGATTCCTTTTCGATCGTCAATTGTGCCGCGGGGTTCAGCGAACCATCCTGAACTTTGCCGATGTAGAAAGGGACACGCATCACACCGTGAGAATCATGTCCGCGTAAATTGGCCTGAACCAGACTTTCGGCAACAATTTTGGATGCGGCGTCATCGACACCAGCAGCACGAAACAACGCGGTAGAAAACTGAACCAGTTGAGATTCCTGCAAAGTCGGCAACGTGACATCTCCTCGGATTGGCGGGTTTGAACTATTCACGGCGAGAATCACGATCCCGCACCCGAAATTCAACCGAGGCAGCATACCAGAGAAAGCGACGCTACGGCAGCGAACCGCGTAAGTCATTCACGGCCATCGCTCGTCCGTGTGCGGTGAACTTCCTCGCCTTGATTTTCCAGGAGCGACTTAAGTTTCTCAAGTGCTCTGGCCCAGAGCATCTGGGCTGCGGGGCGAGTTCGGCCCATCTGTTCAGCCACCTCGTCAAAGGGAAGTCGCTGCAGGTTCCTCAGAATGATCACTTCGCGGTAATCCTCGGGAAGTTGATCGATCGCTTCGGCCAGGCGTAGTTCGTTCTCATTATGAATCGCGAGCTGACTCGGGCTTTGATCGGGCGAGGGGAGATCCATTCCGGGTGTCGAATCGGTGAGGTTTCCTGCCAGCGAAACCTCACGCCGGACGGCTCGTTTATCGGCAGTACCGTAGTGGCGGGCGGCATCGCAGGCGTTGTGGTTCAGGATTTGCCGCAGCCAGGCGAGCCATTCCTGATCGCTCTCGCCCTGAAACCTGTGAAAATCGCGATGGGCGTCGAGCATTGTCTGCTGGACCAGATCTGACGCATCCACCTTGGTTCGCAACCACGGCTGCACATTCGCTCGGGCAATCAAGCCGAGGTAGCTGCGGCAGGCTGCGAACAGGCGATCTCGCGCGGCAGGATCCCCGGCCCGGGCTTTGACCAGACATTCGCGGACAACCAGCGATGAAGAAGAGGTGTCGGACATCGGTTTGGGTCAATTCCTGTTCCGTAAATCGGCAGATTCTGCTACAGGATGCCCCATTCGAGGGCCAGTTGCCAGTGGGGTGGTGGGAGATTACTTACCGAATCATCCAAGTCTACCCTGTTTAGCAGGGTGTTACGGCCCAAGTGGGCCAGCCGTTCACCCAGCCAGGGCCCTTCGGCGCCCTTCGGCCTTGGGAAGCGATGAAAAAACAGGATCTGAGGCCTGAAGGGCCGAACATTCCATTGGTCTTTGGACTCATCGAAAAGAACGACCGGCCCTTCAGGCCTCATGTTGATTTTGGTGGGATCGATTCCAGGGCCGAAGGGCCCTGGCTGGGTGAACTACTGGCCCTTTGGGCCGCAAACCATGGCTGAGCATTCTGCGATGTGTAGATAAGAATGCTTCATGACTGTGGCACGCAACGCGGGTAACGATATTTTGAGCAGAAGAAACACTGGTAGCCGAACTCGTGAGAGTTCGGAGATGTTTGAGAACTCCTGAATTCTCACGAATTCAGCTACGAATATAGTTACCCGCGTTGTGTGGCACCTCTGTCGCGGGAAACAGAAAAGGCATCGTTGATATCCAGGGAAGGATGACATGTTGCAGCAGGGATCGGGCCGCTATTGGCTGGTGGTGGGGTTGTTTCTGACGTTGAATGCCGGAGGACTGGTCTGGATTCGCCACGCATGGGATCCGCGCGGATCGCGTCTGGTAACGCTGGATGTGACGCCGCAGGTGCCTACGAAAACCGCTGCGAATTCTGCTGCCGATTCTAAGGCAGCGGAGACGGCGAAGGAGTCTGTAGCCCCGACGGTCAAAGACGCTCCAAAGGTCGTACCAGTCGAGCCTCCCAAACCCGCGCGGATGGCACATATCGTCGACTGGTTACCCGTTTCAAACGAGGCGAGTGCTCTGGTTCCCGAGAACGTCGTCCCTGGATTTGAGCGGACATCCTCGGCAAGCTTCGATACTGCCGAGAGATTGCTGGCAGTGTTTGATCGGTCAATGGTACGCGAAGCAGAACTTAATCGCCCTTTGGAACGGTCGCCATTTCATATTCAACCGAAAGTCGCAGGGCATTGGCGCTGGACATCAACCGACCGACTGGCGTTTGTTCTCGACAATCCGCTGCCTCCTGGTCGCAAATTTGAGATCACAGCCGCCGTCGATTTCAATTCTCAATTTCCTGCGGAGCTTGATGCCGCGTCTCGCACATTCCAATTCAAAACCAGGTCGCTCGAATGGACTGGTCTGACGTTGCAGAGCAGTGATCGCGAATGGGCGACCATGGAGTTGCAGTTCAATCAGCCTGTGATTCCAGCCGACTTGATGCGAGCGATGCTGGTGACGGATGCCAGGTTCCCGGTGGGATCGGGAAGAAGCAATTCGCGTTCTGACCAAATCAATCCGTTCGAAAGCTATGACGAGAAGGCGATTCCGTTTGAATCCGAAGTCTTGACGAAAGAAGCGTCGACGAAATTGGTCGTGCGAACGAAGCTGATTTCGTTTGCGAAGTCATCAGGCTCACTCAAGGTTGTTCTGGATGCAAACCTGACTGGCGCTGGTGCGGATCTGCCGTTGGGTCTAGTCACCGTTCGTGAAGTCGCCCTGCCAAAGAGTTTCACATTTGTCCGCAGCCAGGTCGAAATTGGATCCTTCAACAGTGATGCCACTGTTCAGCTTTATTTTTCCTCGGGATTGTCGGCTGATCAGGAACGCCCCAAAGTCAAAGTCGCTCCAGCGGTTGATGATTTCCGCGTCGAATTCACGCCGAACAAGGACGGGGCTGATCGGTACGCGTACGGTCCGGGGATCGTCGTGCGTGGCAAGTTTCTGTGTGGACAGCAGTATTCGCTGACACTTCCACCAACGCTGCTGGCTCACAATGGTCAGACACTGGGAAACATCTCTCCAGAAACGATCCGTATCCCGCATCGACCAGCCGATCTGGAAATCGCCGCAGGGCAAGGAATTCTGATCCCTGATGGCAATCTGACACTCGACCTGAAATGTGTGAACATCGACGGGGTTCGATTGAGTGCCTCGCGACTCCATGCCAACAACCTGGCAGGTTTTCTGCAGGGACGCAACGATACCGCGACAATGAGAAGTATCGTTCAGGAACGAGTCCGCAGCCTTGACCTGACGAAAGATGAACCGCAAACCATCGGCCTCGATCTGCGTCAACTCTTGGGGACGAACAATGATCAGGCTTCAGGTCAGGCAACTATCGAACCGAGGACAGGCCTGTATCGATTGTCCGTCGCCGATACGAACCAATACTGGAACCGTGATACCGCGACTGTTGCCATTTCTGACTTGGGAATCACGGCAAAGCGAGGCCGCAATCGGTGGCTCGTCTGGGTGCTCTCCTTGCGGACTGCGACACCGTTGTCAGGCGTGACGGTCACTGCCCGTTCCTACAACAATCAGGTACTTGCTCAGGCCACCAGCGATGCCACGGGGATCGCGACCCTGAGCATTCCCGACAATCACCCCGATGGACAGGCCTGGCTGCTGACCGCCGAACGTGACGGCGATTTGAATTATCTCTTGCCAGACCAGCACTCCTGGATGAATGACTCTGTTGATCAGTCGGGTCGACCCTGGCCAAACAACTACGAAGCGATGCTTTATGCCGAACGAGGTGTCTATCGGCCCGGTGACATGGTCCATCTGACCGGCATCCTGCGCGATCGCCTGGGCCATCGGCCACCACCATTTCCCTTGACCGTCAAAGTGACTCGCCCGGACGGCCGTGCCATCGCAGAACTGCCGTGTCAACCCGCCCCGGAATCGCAGGGAACATTCCAGGTGGAGTTCCCATCAAGTGCTACGGGCCAGACGGGAATCTATCGGTTTGATGTCGCGATCCCAGGCTCGCGCGAAATCCTCGGCACCACGACCGCTCAGATCGAGACGTTTGTTCCGGTTCGGATCGCCGTGAAGGCGGATTCAGCGAAGCCCCGTTTCATCCGCGAAAACCCCGTGGTTCACACTTCCGCTCGCTATCTGTTCGGTCAGCCAGCGGCCGGACTGAATGCAATGGCGACTGGTACCTGGTCTCGAAAGTCGTTTACCTCCAGGAAATATCAGGGCTTTCAGTTCGGTGATTTCAGTGGTCGGAACCAGCTTTCGATCAATGAAGTCAACGAGACTCTCGATCAAGCAGGGGAATCGCCCCTGACGATTGATCAACCGCAGGATCCTCGCCCCGGCCTTTGGTCGGCTCAAGTTACCGCAACCGTAACAGAAATTGGCGGTCGGTCTGTCTCTACTGCAACGACGGTGGAAGCAGATACTGCGGGGATCCATTTGGGTGTGAAACTGCCTGAAAACCGCGTCGTGGTTGTTGGTGAACCGACCAAGATGGAATGGGTCGTTCTTGACGCCCTGAACGAACTGGCGGCATCGCGGCCGCTGGAACTTTCACTCTTCCGAGTGGATTACGACACCGCGATCGAAGAGATCAACGGTCGTTCTGTCTGGAAGACGATTGAACGACTGATTGAGATCGAATCGCCGAAAATCACTGGCGATACTTCTGAAGGAATGGTGGAACTGACCTGTCCCAATCCGGGACGATATCGATTGCGGCTGGTCGATCCAGAATCACGTTCGGCCACGCAAGTCGAATTCTATGCTGCGACAAACCGGTCTGACCGGATCGATGTCCCGTTGCAGCAACCGGAACAAATCGACCTTGTTCTGGATCGAGCGAAATACCATCCGGGCGACATTGCACGAGTCCTCGTGCGATCTCCATTTGCTGGTCGATTGTTGCTGACGTTGGAAGGGGATCGGGTTTATGACCCGCAGACCATTCTGCTTGAGGCCAACTCGCAATTGATCGAAGTGCCGATCCCGGCAGAATTACGCGGGGGAGCCTATGTCACCGCGACTGTGATTCGGGCGATCGACCCTAAGCGAGCCGACTGGCTGCCTCATCGTGCCTATGGACTGGCTCGACTCGTCATCGATCGGGATTCACGCTCATTGCCGATCAAGCTGGAATCAGTGACGGCCGTACTGCCAGGATCACTGTTGAAAGTACGAGCCCAGGTCGACTGGGCCGCTGAACCGGGTAAGCCAGAACCTGCTGCCGGGCAGATTCAATCAGGCAGTGCGGCCGCTCCCGTCGTACACTTGTGGGCAGTAGACGAAGGGATCCTGCTGACGACTCGCTATGCCACCCCAAAGCCGTTGGACTTCTTTCATGCTCCTCGCAAATTGGGAGTGAGTTCCTCCGACATTTACAGCAGCTTGCTCCCTGACCATCTGCGTCCCGCCAATATGACCCGGATCGGGGCAGACAAAGGTGATGATGAAGATGGTGAAGTCGATGCGAATCGCCGTGGCCCCGTGGATACGCCACGTAAGGCCCCTACTGTTGTCTGGCGTGCCATCCAAACTGTCAGTGATGATGGTTCACTGGTCGTCGACATGCCGATTCCGCAATTTACCGGGGGACTGCGACTGATGGCTGTTGCTGTTCATGGTGATCGGTATGGCTCGATCGACCAGCGTGTGACGGTGACATCCCCTCTACTCGTTGAAACGACCTGGCCACGCTGTGCTGCTCCGAACGATCAGTTCCGTGTACCCGTCAAAGTTTTCAATACAACGAATGACCCGCTGGATATTCATCTCACAACCGTCGTCGACGGCCCCGTCAGTGTAAAAATGGCGAAGGCCGATGGCATGGAACCCGTGACAGTAAAGATCCCCGCGAATTCGTCGGCCATTCAATGGTTGAATGTGACTGGTCTGGGACTGGGGACGGCAACTGTTCGCGTTGACGCAATGGCGACAGCCCCTGACGCCACGTCACTCACAGCGTTCTCGGAGTCGAGTCTACCCATTCGATCTGCCACGGCGCTGGATAGTGAAACTATCGTCGAGCGGCATCAGGTTGGCGAGCCAGTCACGTTGAAGCCCGCGGCAGGCTTCCAGGAGGGGTCAACACGCGTTTCACTCGCGATCAGTGGACTGCCATCTATGGACTTGAGCCCTGCTGTCGATTCATTGATCGACTATCCGTATGGGTGCGGCGAGCAGACATCCAGTCGGATTTATGCACTGGTCGCGGCATTGAGCTGGATGGAATCCGATCCGAATTCCGACGTCGATGCCTCGCGCAAAAAGTTCGTTTCTCAACTGATTGACGCAGGGATTGTTCGACTGTGGTCCATGCAGAACCGCAATGGCGGAATCGGGTATTGGAATGGTGGTCCGACCGAACCCTGGATCTCGGCCTACGCCGCAGGTGCTGTCGTGGCCGCACGTGATGCTGGACGAACGATCGATCCACAGTTCCTTGGGGAACTGGGGAAATACCTGGAAAGCGCCCTGGATGGTCAAGGGGGGATCGAAATCGATGATAACAGTCGAGCCTTCATCTGCCGGATTCTTGCATCCATCGACAAACCGAAGCATGGCTGGATGTCACGACTCTCTGATCGGATCGAATTCCTCGATGCCGAAGGACGCAGTCATCTGGCGGCGGCGTGGATTCGACTGGGACGCAAGGATCGCGCACTCAGCGTTCTTCCCCCCGAGACATTCCGATTGACCGCCGTTACAAACTCAGCAGGCCGGATCACATCGCCAATCCGACAGGATGCCAGCCTGTTACAGGTACTGCTGGAACTGGACCAGCAACATGCAATGATTCCGGGCCTGGTCGGTCGAATTCAATCGACTCGCAAGAACCAGCTCTGGATGAACACGCTCGAAAACGCATCGGCAGTGACTGCGTTGTCTCGCTATCGAGCGACTGCTCCCCCGAAGAATGACTTTGCAGGTTCAGTGCAATGGGGGGCTGAGAAAAAGCCTTTCAGCCATAAATCAACCCTTCTGGAGCGGCGGTCTGGCGAAGCGGAACCGATCACAATCACAACGGAAGGAAGCGGCGAGTTCTACGTTGTTCGAACGACGGAAGGATTGAGGACTCAACGTGAGGTTGTGGCGTACGATCATCAATTGAAAGTGCGCCGCAAGTGGTTGGATCGAGCCGGAAAGGAAGTCGACCCAGCCACGCTGAACGTCGGCGATCTGGTGACCGTCGAAATCCAGATTTCGACAAACGCGGGAACCTCTGTCCCGAATGTGGCAATTGTCGATGCTTTGCCCGGCGGACTGGAAATCGAAAACCCACGTCTGGCAACATCCGCCACACCGGATGCGCCTAGTGTCGGGCGAGCCGACCATATCGAGTTTCTGGATGATCGAGCCGTCCTGTTCACGACGGTTCATCGTCATATGCAGTTCTACCGTTATGCGGTTCGAGTAACGACGCCGGGCCGATTTGAGTGGCCGCCGATCCAGGCCTCGTCGATGTATGATCCGTCCGTCGCTTCCATTCATGGCGGTGGCAAGGTCGTCGTGCTGGCCCGTGACGAAGCAATTGACAATGTGGCAGAAAGGCCCGAGGACAATGCCTCGAATCGCAATTGATTCGCTCGACGATCCTCGTGTGCAGATGTATCGACACCTGAAGGCGAGCAACTTGCTGCGCGATGGACATCTGTTCATCGCGGAGGGGACTCGCCTTGTCGAACGGCTGCTGGCCAGCGAGTACGAGACTGAATCCGTCTTGATCGCGGAGCGCCGCGAGGAAGAATGGGGGCCAAAGATACCCGCCCACATTCCTTTGTATGTCATCCCACAGTCGGTTGGCGAACAATTGACCGGCTTTAACTTTCACGTCGGAGTGCTGGCTTGTGGTCTTCGAAAGCCACCCAGGACGATCGACGAAACAATACCACGCGACAACACATCCCTGACGGTGGTGATTTGTCCAAATTGTGACAACCCGGAAAATCTGGGAGCGATCATCCGAATCGGCAGCGCGTTCGGGATCAACGGGTTACTGTTGGGTCGCAGTTGTTGCGATCCATTCTCCCGCCGGGTCCTGCGAGTCTCGATGGGAACCGCCTTTCGGCTACCGATCATTGAATCGGCCGATCTGGAACGAGATGTGGTGCGGTTGCGCGAGGAATGGGGTGTCGAACTAATCGCCACGGTACTCGACGAATCTGCAGCACCGTTATCGAAAGCGACACGTGGCCCGCGCACTGGCCTGCTGTTCGGGAATGAAGCGGATGGTCTCGACAGCCGCTGGCAGGGGCTTTGTGATCGTCGCCTGACGATCCCGATGCGACTTGGAACTGATTCATTGAACGTCGCCGTCGCCGCGGGAATTTTCATGCATCACTTTTGCGAGTGAAATTGCGAGTACCGTCAGAATCGATACCGTCGACTGAAATCCGTTGCTCATTCCAAATCGCCAATTGACAGCGGTCCAGCCCCCTCTTTAGCGTGAGAGGTGTCGGGCGAACGAATCACACGGAATGCGTTTCAAGTGCATTCAGCGAATGAGCAAGATTGTGTAAGAGGATTTCTGTCATGCTGGTACGAACGAATTGCTGGAAAATGGTGGCCGCGGTGGTGTGTATGTCCGTCTCGGTCGGATCTGCAGCCGAACCACTTGTCCAGGACTTCGATGGCTGGAAGATCGTGATTCGCCCTGATGGCCAGCGTCAGGCGGACATTGTCCCACCTCCTGCCCCGGCCGCAATTCCAATGGCTCCGCCTGCCCCTGCCATCAAGTCAGAGGTCCACCGAGGTGCCATTGAAATGGCGTCTCTGTTGCTGACTCAGGAACCTGCGCCTGCCAAACCTGTACCTCTGCCCGGACCTGAACCTGTTGGTAAGCTCTCTCCGCAACCAGCCCCGGTTGCCATCCAAGGGTTACCATCGATTTCGCCCGGAGAATCTTCGGAATGCTGTGATCCGACCCCGACAGTGATGCCACCCGCAGGAACGGTGGATCCTCGGTATCTGTCACAAATGTACTCAGAGATTTATCGTTCAATCCCGTTCAACCGAGCGGAGTATGATGCAAACCCCAGCTATCGCCATGACACGGCGGTAGAGTTTCTGTTCGGAAAGATGCGACCGACCGTGATTCATCGCGGCTCAACCAACGTGTATCACCATTATCCGAGCGGGTATGGAGTCCCCTACGTTTACGGTGGATTGGGATACGCCTATCCACCGCTTCAACTGGTGATCCCAGGCGTCGGGCTGCGGGTCCATCGTTCCTACTGACGAAATCACGGTCAAGAATGGCCACTGTCCCGAAGTCATGGATCGTTGCTGATGCGACACTATCAGTGACTGTTAATGCCCGAAGGGAACCGTCGCCTGTCGTTTCCGATCGCGAGAAATCGGCTGAGCGAAAGTGGTTCCGACCTTCCTGTTTCTGAGAACTTTCCCCCGTGTCAACATCATTGCTTGACACTTTTGTCCTGAAG
>JBAWWJ010000109.1:0-26913 GCA_037146815.1 Planctomycetota bacterium | reverse complement strand
TTGTGAATGTCCCACAAGTTGCCATAGTCAGCATCATACCCGTAGTCGACCATCACAAAGCGAGCTCCGGCTTCGACCAGACGTCGAGCCAGCAGGCAGCGCCCCCCGATCTTCGTGCGACCGTAGTCTTCACGCGTCGCAGTCGTTTCCGCGGTGACATCAAACGCGTTCCTGACCTGCGGCGACATCAGCAGCTTCAGAGCTCCACCGTAGTGACCTTCCATCGCCGGTAACGCTCCGGTGCGATCGATCCCCTTCAAGGTTTCTTCCAGACTGCTGCGTAAATGGCTGCGGCGTTGAAGTCTGCCGATCGTCACTTCCTGAGGGAATCGCAGTTCCGGCGGGTTCAGATCTTCGTCCGCCAGTGGCGACGGGTTCTCGGATTTCTCGCCCACCGTAAAGTCCGGCTGCTCCGGTTGCCCGCCAATGCAGAAAGGAGCGTATTGATTCCCCAGCCAACCTCCGACAAACAGGTTATGCGGTGGAGGACCAGGCCGAGTAATCCCTGGCACGGCAATATAGCCCGGCATCCCGTTCCGCGATCCGAGCAGGTACTGCACGATGGACCCGATGTTCGGTTCTGTAAAGAGTTGTGCCTGAGTCACCTTGCGGCCGGAAAGCGTATAGACCTGACTAAGCAGGTGGTCATCACTGTCGTGCGAGAACGACCGGACGACGGCGAGATCTTTGGCGATGCGTGCCAGGTTTGGGCACGATTCACTGAAAAACGTTCCCGGCAGAGCAGTCGGGATGGCCCCCAATGTTCCACGAATGAGTTCTGGGGCTTCCGGCTTCGGATCCAGAGAATCAATATGAGTGACCCCGCCCGCCATCCAGAGAAAGATGATCGATTTGGCGCGAGCTTTCGGAGCTACGGCGACTTCCGCTTTGAGCGAACCCGTCATCAAACTCGGCAGGATCGAAGCGGAAAGGGCCAGCGGCCCGACCTTCAGCAGATCCCGTCGGCAGACCAGTGCCTTCAATTGTTCGGCACGCATCGCATCAAATGGACTCATCGGCGAAGCCCTGACAGAAAAGGAACGTCATTCGACCGGAACTCATTATGTTCTCTCGGCGCCAATCACGGCAAGAGTTAACCCCGGAACCGATGAAATCCCGAGAGAATGGCTACTTCAACTTCGGAGAACTGAAGAATCTCGCCGTTACGCAAGAGAGACACTACGAAGGAGTTGCGTCCTACAGCCCAGGGTTGCCGCGATTCGCGGCTACCCTGGGGGCGCGTCGTGGATGGAATCATCAACCCTGAAAGGGTTGCGTCACGGTGAACGAGGAATGACGGAACCCCGTTGGGGTACAAATCCCGCGCACATTCGTGACCCAGGGTAGCTCGCTGTGCTCGCAACCCTGGGCTATGAGGCGTAACTCCTTCGGAGTTAGGAGCGGACTCTGGCACCGACTGATCAAGCGGCTCTGCGAACTGACTCTTCCGGCGCGGTGATAACAGCACCGGATACGAGGCCTTCAATTTCCGCACTGAATCGGTCCATTTCCACCTGAACCTGAGCCACGTACTGGTCGAGCTGATCTCGGCTGATGTCTGCCGGAACGCTGATTGGTGTACCCATCGCAACGTAGATCGTACTGAAGGGTTTGGGAATCACCATATCCGTCCATCGCCCTTTGGGACGCCAGGCGCTTGTGACGCTGAAGGCACCGGGAACAATGTCACGCCCCAATTGCGAGGCGATGTAAACCACCCCTGCCTTCAATTGTCGACGCGGACCGCCAGGCCCGTCGGGGGTGATCACAATATGCTTACCTGCCGTATCTTCCAGCAATTGCCGAACCGCCTGAGCTCCCCCGCGACGACTTGAACCACGA
Organism: Planctomycetota bacterium; assembly: GCA_037146815.1. GTDB lineage: Bacteria > Planctomycetota > Planctomycetia > Planctomycetales > Planctomycetaceae > Schlesneria. The sequence continues at coordinate 25,071 of JBAWWJ010000109.1, read as the reverse complement.
ACCGTACTGTATCCCATGAGTGACATGGCATTGGCGAGGTATGACCCGTCCTGATGTTGACTCACCAGGCAACACGTATTCTCACGCAGACGGCGCGGGGCTGCAAATGTCGGTATCAGCAGAACATCGTGCCAAAGGCAAAGGACATAGCGATGGTCATCATCGGGGCCAGGAACGTAATTGAGCTTGGTTCGGTCGTTAATTCCCAGGTAGACCTTGCGACAGGTGGCAAACAGCAGCTTAGTCAATCCCACGGCCATGGCCGCAGCGGCCCAGGTCAGCCAGCGATTTCGAATCTTCATCCCCACTCCTCCAGCAACCGTGTCCCCCTCGATCGGGGTCGCGGAATTGTCCACTTTCCAGAAATGTAGATGACGGAACTGTTTTCGGGAATGGATCTTTGGGAATCCTTACTGAGCTCCGGCAACCTGCGTGTCTGCCGGTCAGACCGCAGGTGATCTTGCAAGTTTCGCCGCCAAAGGGAATTGATTCGGCAGCATTCGCCGAACTACATCGAAATCCAGTGCCAAGTCCCAAAAAACGGGCGGGGGTCCGGGAGATTTGCTGATGGTTCCTCTTGGCATCCATTCGCCCGGAAACTATAACCCGCCCCGCATCGGCATCTGCCAGACATCAATTGTCGCGGGAACGACAGTCGTCTGGTCGCCAGTGCATCTGGTTCACGTCTCTCTGCATTTCCAATACATCAACTGAACGATGGCTGTGGCGTCACCCGACCTGTGACGGCGCGACCTTGCCGCTTGTGAATTCGTTCACATCTGGCATTGTCGCAGCGTTGCCGGGCATGAGTGTCGCGGTCCGCGCCATTTGCCGAGGAGTTCTCGATGTCACTTTCTGTCCGGAACTGTTTACTGCTCACTTTGCCAGTCCTGGCGATCACTTCGATCGGGTGTAACAACACTCCGAAGAATGCGTTACGGCAAAGCCAATTGCGTGCCCACCAGCTTTACGAACAAAATCGTCAACTGGCGATGGAGCGAAATGGGATGGGGATGACACAATCCCAACTCGCTGCCGAAAAGGCCCGAATTGAACAGCAATACCTGGCGACCAAGCAAAGCCTGGATGCCGCGAATGCCCGCCTGCAGAACCTGCAGGCATCTAATGGTCAGCTGGAAGACCAGATGCGTAACATCGTCCAGCGACCCGGTACCAGTCCGTTGTCGGACGATGCAACGCTTCGCCTGAAGAAGCTGAAGGACAAGTATCCTGACTTCGAATTTGACGCCCAGACTGGGGTCAGCAAATTCTCGACCGACCTGTTGTTCAATTCAGGAAGCGACGAAATTCGCCCGGAAGCGATCAAGGTCATCAGCGAATTTGCCAGTATCATGAACCAGTCCGACGCCCGGCACCTGAAGGTCCTGGTCTCGGGACACACGGACGATCGTCAAGTTGCCAAGAAGAGTACTCAGGAAAAGCATCAGGACAACATGGGGCTGTCGGCTCACCGAGCGTTATCGGTGCTGCGAACCCTGCGAAAGTCCGGAATTGCTGAATCGCGAATGGGAGTTTCCGGCTACGGAATGCACCAGCCGGTCGAACAGAACAAGACGGAAGCCTCGCGAGCACGTAACCGTCGCGTCGAGATCTTCGTCCTGGCCCCGGATGCTTCGGTCGCAGGCTGGGATCCTGATCCCTCGATTGACTTGCGATAGTCACGTTTGAGATTACGAAACGAGAAAGCGGCGATTTTTATCGCCGCTTTCTTGCTTTTACGTGTATTCAACCGCGAGTTCACACCTTATTCCTGAACCACTTCGACAGTCGCCCCTGACGGCAGTACCCGCAAGACAGTACTCGTTGCGACCGATGAGAGACACGCCCGACTCAGACTGCAACCAGATCTTCCAGCGTTCCGTCCGGACGTAAACGGAATGCAGGTCCAATGTCTTGGGGCGGGCGAGAATAAATCTTCAGGCAGACGGAATTGTCATCGATCATTCCGCGCAGTGTGACAAACGAGCCTGCTGTCCCGTCGGCATTCGTGCAGACGTTCCAGCGGAATTCGTCCAGACGTGTAAAGCCTTCGGAAAGACGCCCAAAGTCGAACTCGAAACTGATCAGTCGTTCGCGGCCGTCATCACGTCCGCCGACAATTTCAGTCGAACCCAGGTACAACCGGGCTTCCCAGCCGTCCGGAGTCGGATCGCACTGATAGCCGACGCGAGCAACTCCGGCCAACGGTTCAAACATTGCTGCGGTCTGCTGGATGAAAGTATTCAGCCAGCCGGGTCGACGGTCGCGTTCCCTGCGATCTCGCTTGTGATTTTCCAACTGCTTCAGCAGGTGATGAACCAACAAATGCGGGTGCGCCAAGGTAAAACTCCAGATGTCGCGAGTGGTATTGAATCTAAGCCACGTAGGTATCGGGTCGACCACGACTGCAAACGCGACAAAAAGTCGCAGGAACGGCCACTCGCGAGAACTCGCACGCCAGTCGCGCACCGCGTGCCACTGTCTCGGAACGTATCACGTAGGAAGGTTCTGACACTCATTCACCGTGCGCGGTTCCGGTCGAGAATTGTTAAGTTTTGCCGATTTTGGGAGGAGTGTTTGTAACTCTTACAGGTTTGCTGGAAATAACCTTGCCATTTCGGCCGACAGGGAAAGTCACGAAAGTCACGCAAGTGACACCCCGATAGAGTGTTGCGAATTTTTCATTCGATCGGCGAGAATTGCCGGTCCGTGGTTTGCTAGCTTTCTTCCCGAAGTCGAGAGGTTTGGTATGGATACCTGCCACTCGATCCTTTCACCAATCTCGATCATCTCGGAACCAGCATGGACGCTTTTTTCCGCAGTCTGCTTATCGTCGGCGCTCTGTCCTCATTGGGCGCTGGCTACCGGACACCCAACTTCGTGGTGACCGCTCCGACAGCACAATTCGCCAAACAGGTGGGCGACGCAGCCGAAATCTACCGGAACGAACTGGCTATCGAATGGACAGGTAAGCCACTTCCTGGCAACTGGTCTTCTCCCTGTCCCATTGAAGTCACGGTTGGATCGATGGGAGCTCAAGGTGAAACAACGTTCAACTTTCAAAACGGCGAAGTCTACGGCTGGAACATGAAAGTCGCGGGGGGTGAGCAGCAGATCATGGATTCCGTTCTGCCCCACGAAATCAATCACACCATCTTCGCCTGCTACTTCCGCCGTCCATTGCCGCGCTGGGCCGACGAAGGAGCAGCCTCCCTGATTGAGAATGAATCCGAACGGATGCGGTTGCGAAAGATTCATGATCAAGTGATGAACACGTCTCGCAAAATCCCGCTGAAGTCGCTGCTGGAAATGAAGAACTATCCTCAAGAAAAACAGCAGGTTCTGACCCTGTATGCCGAAGGTCACTCGCTGGCAGACTTCTTGATTCAGCGCAGCGACAAGCGAACGTACGTGACATTCCTGCAACTGGCCCACGAACAGAGCTGGGAAGTCGCATTGAAGAACTTGTACAACGTGGAAAGTATCGAAGTTCTGGAAGCGGCCTGGGACAAATGGGTTCTGGCCGGAAGCCCTGCATACAAACTGCCGAAGGGGACTCAGGTTGCCGAGAACACGACACCTGCCCCGAGGAAAGGAAATACAATTCGCGGTCAGTCGCCTGACTCCAAGGCCGTAGCCCGACCTCGAAATGATGAGCTTCCTCGAGCGCAAGAACTCCCCCTGACTCAGGATCTCGAATTGCAGTCGCCATTTCAGCAGGAGGGGCTCAACGTCGCTGAAATTCCTTCACAGCGAATCAGCCGCGACTCGTTGGAACTCCCGATTCTCAGTCGAGTGGCTCAAACCGGTGCCGCCCGAGTTCCACGAGAAAAGCCCACGCGTCCGTTCGCCGAATAGTGATGAACGACGGAGTGGCGAGGTACACCGGCTCTGCGAAAGCCCGGAGTAAGTGACGAGCGGCAATCATGGGTAATCCTAAGTGAACCAACACCGGCCACCCTGCTGCGGCTGAAAGTTCGAGTTGGACCACCAGCCGCTGGGCACTAACCGCACTAACCCACGGTTAAAACCGGACGCCAGCGCGTTCCGGCTGATTGATCGATCCCAAAAACTCGTCATGACGCGCATCGACGCATTTTTCACGCGAACCTGTCCCGACTTTCGCGTGTCCTGCTCACAACAACACGGACGCAACGTCATCTGTGCGCCGTCTTTTGCAGGAGGTCCATCATGGCCGCGAATATCCTCTTCACTGAATCCTTGAGCCAGCAATCCCTCGTTGCTTGATTGCAGCAGGAACTGGCTCGGACTCTGAGCGCCCTCGCTCTCTTTGGGCGCATTCTCACCCACGTGTTGTGATGCACAGCCTGATCGGTGTGCGCCCACGTACGTGGTCGGCGATGTTTCACCGGCCACGCTCTTTCTGTTTCTAAATTCCTCCGCACGACATCAGCAGGCCAATGGTTTGCTGCACTCGTCGTACGGATATTGAAAGTTTTTACGCTCATGAAGCGCAAGTCATCTCATCAGAAACTCGAATCGATGTGCGGGCAACCTGGCCCGGATGATGGTCTCGATCCACGAGACTTTTTCAAACCGACGCGAAGCCGCCGCGACAGCCGCAAGGACTGGCAGGTCTGTCGGCAGGTGTTTGAAACGTTGAATTATGTGTTATCCGGAGACAGTCGCGATGATGTCTTACGTGGCCTGCTGGTCAGTGAAGTCTCCCCGGCACCGGATGCGACACGGTTACTGGTCACGGTCCAGCCGCTCGATCTCGCTGACGGTGTTGAACCGATCGCCATTCTGCAGCATCTGCAGGAAGCAACAGGACGGTTGCGAGCCGAAGTGGCTCGCTCGATCAGTCGCCGCAAGGTTCCTGAACTGATCTTCCAGTTGAGTCTGAACAGCCCTGCGAAACCAGCACCAGAAGGGGGACTGGAATGACTCACGACCCCGATTCAGCAAATGTGGCCATGTGGGTTACCGAGCCTTTGCCGAGCGATGTTTCCAAATCATTGCAGCGACTGGCACGGTCCGAAGATGTCCGCTATGTGGCGGTGATGCCGGATGTCCATCTGGCGGGGGATGTCTGCAATGGAACGGTGATTGCCACGAACGATTTGATTTATCCATTGGCGGTTGGTGGAGACATCGGGTGCGGCATGCTCGCTGTCGCATGTGACCTGAGTGCCGATGTCCTGTCGAATGAAATGAGCGCTGGCCGAGTGATGGCGGGACTCTATCGGCGGACCCCCTCGAACAAACATGCGAAGTCTCATTTACCGGAGCAATTGCCTGAAAGTCTGAACGAAAAGCCCCTGAGTGCCTCGACTCTCGAGACCTTGAAAGTCCGTGACGGACTGTTTCAATTGGGGACTCTGGGCCGCGGCAACCATTTTGTCGAGTTACAGTCGGACGTCGACGGTCGATTATGGCTGATGTTACACAGCGGTTCGCGCGGTATGGGCCAGGCGATCACCGAACATCACCTGCGACGAACGACGCAGGCTCCTTCCGGACTGGGATATCTCGACGCGTCCACCCCCGAGGGTTTGGCGTACGTATCGGATCAGGAATGGACCACGGAATACGCGATGCAGAACCGTCTGGCGATGGCTCGTGCCGTCGAGGCGTTGTTGCAAGAGTTTTTTTCAACCAGCCTCGATTGGTCCACGTTAATTCACTGTCATCACAACCATGTTAGGCGTGAGACACATTTCGGCGAAGAACTGTGGGTTCACCGCAAAGGGGCATTACCTGCCAGCGAAGGCGAACCAGGAGTGATCCCAGGTTCGATGGGAAACCACAGCTTTCATGTGACAGGGCGTGGTGAAAAAACGGCGTTGCGATCGAGTTCACATGGGGCGGGGCGGTCGCTGGCGCGACACCTGGCTCGGAAAAGCATCTCACGACACGAACTCAACCAGCAGATGAAAGGGATCTGGTTTGATCAGCGACGTGCCGATGCGATTCGCGATGAGGCACCGTCGGCCTACAAGGACATTCATCGAGTGATGCGAGCGCAGAGGGAACTGACTCGCATCATTCGGGAACTGAAACCAATACTGGCTTACAAGGGAATGTGACGGGTCACGGCTTCTTGACCACCGGTGGCAATGTCTTTCCTTCGGCATAGAACTTCATCGACAGTGAATTCACGCAGTGACGCGTGTTCTTGTCGGTCAGGCCTTCGCCGAGGAAGACATGGCCCAGGTGCCCATCGCAGTTCTTGCAGATGATTTCCGTCCGGCGTCCATCCAGATCAGGAACTCGCTGGACAGCTCCTGGAATTTCGTCGTCAAAGCTGGGCCAGCCGCAATGGCTTTCAAACTTGTCTTTAGCGTGGTAGAGGGAAGCGTTACAGCGACGGCAGACATACGTACCAGGGTCCTTGGTCGTCGTGTACTCACCGACAAATGCACGTTCCGTCCCTTTACCAATGATGACTCGCTCTTCTTCGCGAGTCAGCGGGTTATAGTCAACGGGGGCCGATGGTGTTTCGTCGGTGGTTTCCTCCATGGTGGCTTCACTTTCGTCAGAAATCCGGGCCAAAGCCGCATCGATTTTTTGTGTCGGGGAATCCTGTGTCACGCGACCGGGATTGCTGCAACCCACGGAAAGCATCAGTCCGCCAAATATTATGGCTACAGGAATTCGTAAGTCGTCAAATTTGAGCAACATCGTGGTTCTCCTTCGGCCGGAATCATAGCAAGATAGCTGTCAGCTTTCAGCGATCAGCGATCAGCAAGAGGTCACCAAATGGAATCGAGTGGGACGCAGGCACATCAATCGCGGGGCGTTGGTCCAACTGCAATGCCGGAAGCAATCTTGACGATCAACCAATCAAACGAGATTCTACTTGATGCAACTCGCTGAAGGGACCTGATCGTGTGGCAATGGCTTTCGCTTTTTCGAAGACCGCGACAGAAGACTATGTCGCTCGGAGATCAGGGGGAATCCGTCGCCGCAAAGTATCTTGAGGGGCGCGGTTTTCAGATTCTTGAACGTCAGCTTCGTGGACGTCACGGAGAATTGGATCTGATCGCTGTTGATGGCGATACCATCGTATTTGTAGAGGTCAAGACTCGTGCCACTTCTATCGCAGGTGACCCTACCGAAGCGGTGACGGCTGCGAAACAGAAACGAATTACCCAATCGGCATTGGCGTATTTGAAGCGACGCCAGTGGCTGCAGCGTCGCACTCGATTTGATGTCGTTTCCATTCTCTGGAACGGCAAGGATGGACATCCCGAGATTCGACATTATCCAGCCGCATTCGAAGCCGCGGGATTCGGTCAATTGTATTGAGGGGCCTCAAGCAACACGCCACGAATCGCTATTACTTGTCGCGATTGTTTGTGGGTGACGGAGCCGAGTCTGCTTCGGTCTGCATCGGATGCAGAACAAACAGTACTTTCACCGAGCCGTTGGCATTCTCCGATTCCCGTGATCTGGGTGCCATGGCGCCGCCCACAGCCGGTCGACTCGCCACCGGATCGCTATTCGCCAGAGACTTATCATTCAAGCCCCGGTCTACATTCCCATTGAGCCCTCGCGTCAAATATTCATTCGCAGAAGCATTCATCTCAACCGTCGGGATTCGAATGACCTCGTAACCTTCCGATGAATTACCTGCCGTCGGACCTGCCCGACGCGCCATTGCGACTCCATTACCGATGTTTAGACTTCGATTCTCGGCATTTGGAACTTGCCCGTTTTGAACTTTCCCGTCTGGAATTTGCAAATCCTTAGTAGCTCCGCCAAACGCACGAATCCCGTTTTGTGAGCTTTTCAAACTATTCGTTGCAACATTGGAATTCGTGATCGAGTTTGACTGGATGCTCTGATACGAATTTCGCAGAGCTAACGCCTGAACAGCCAATTGTGATTCCGGCATCTCGAGTTCCCGCTTGACGGAAGATTCGATCGCGTCTGCGTTGACCGCATCACCTGGTTGTCCCTTCCCCTGCACCTTCTTCGCAGCCGATTTTGCCTTATCGGCAATCGGAGCAGTATTCGCGGCGATTTGCAGAGGCTGAGCCGAGGACCACTTCGGGAACAAGTCGGGATGCAGGTTTACGTCCTGAAGCGCATGAGCCAACCGTTCCCCGGGTGCGAAAGCGTAAATAAACACTAACTCGTCGAGTTCCGCCTCTTTCGACTCTTGCTTGGCTCGAACGTCGCGGTTCGCGCCATCCTTGACCTGGCGAATGGAGTGCCTTTGCAACATCACCTGGATTTCCGCCAATCCACGATCCACATCGACAACCTGCAAATCAACAACGGCGACATTGCTCGCAGGATCGGCCGGTTGAGGCACATATCTCAGGACTTTGCCTGCCTGCAGCCCTTCTAGAAACCTGTCATTCGACAGTTTCACTTCAGAATCGAGTTCCTCGACATCCACAATCGGTGCTTCGGCAAGAGTCATCGCAGCCGCTTCACGCGGTGCTGCTACAGGTGGTGCAGGCGCAGGAATCGCAGGAACCGCTGCCATCTTTCTGGCGACCCCCGGCTTCTGCTCAGGCACAGCACTGGCGATCGTCAGTGCTTGGTCTGACTGCACTGCAACAGGTGGCGCGACTGCGGAATCCGCTTTCATATCCCTTCCAGGAATACCCGCAGCACCAGAGTTGGCAGCACCAGGGCCAGAAGCCATGGGATCAACCTTGGCCATTTCAAAACGCTGCTGTTTGCGCAAAGCTTCGGCCATCAGGGGAGCCGAGGCTGGTGCTGGTACAGCATCTGAAGATGATACGCCCACTGAAGGCGGCACGCCAAACGGTGCATTCACGGCCGCTTTAGAAAGATCCAACTGCGCCAGGGGGTGACGTGCCTCGTTGGGAACATCGAAGATATTCCAGATGACGATCAAGACAGCGGCGGTACTGACCGCCGAAATCAACGCCGCCCGCCATTCACGCCAGACATTCCGCGACGAGCGGACCGGGGCCACACGTGGAAGTTCCAACTGACTGGTCTGTTGCAGGACGTTTCCGGCAAGATCGGCCGGGGCTGATTCGCGCGGAAATGAATGCAGCAGAGCCGAGAGTCGAGACGTCTCATTCAGTTCCCGTTGAGCATCATCACTCTCGGTCAACAGACGTTCGACCGCAGTTCGCTCCTCGGGTGATACTTCGCCATCGAAGTAGGCCGAGATCAATTCATCTGAGCTCTGCGGATTCATAATGCTTGGTTCTTCCTGCCGACAACCGGGTGCGGTTGTCTTGAACAATACCGTCTTGAACAATACTCAACTTGCGGGATTCAGGCGAGGCTGGATTACAGGGGGAAAATCCGAAAACGGGATGGATTCTAGTCTACAAGAGTTCAGGTTTCAGAAGCATGGAAAGTTTGGCACGCAATTCCAGCCGTGCGCGGTGGATTCGGCTGCGAACCGTCCCCAGGGGGACTTCGATGACTTCGGCAATTTCTTCATAACTCATTCCGTCCATTTCCTTTAGCACCAGAGCCGTCCGAAATTCCTCGGACAGCTCCGACAATGCCTGACGAACTAGACGTTGGCGATCCGAGACATCCATGGCGTAAGATGGCTCACTGGCGGGATTTTCGTCCGTCGGCTCCAGCCCGGATTCGTCACGCCGTGTTTCCACCGAAGCCGACATACGTCGCGTCTTTCGTCGGGCACTGACTGACGCATTCAAAGCGATGCGGAACAACCACGAATAAAACGCCGCCTCACCCTTGAAGCTCGAAAGCTTCTCAAAGGCATGTACGAACGCCTCTTGCGCGATGTCCTGAGCATCCTCTGCAGAACCTAATGCATGCAGCAGGCCATGATACAAACGATGCTGGTACCGCTCGACGAGTTGCCCGAAGGCTTCACGTCGACCAGCCAGGCATTGGTCAATCAGGGTTTGGTCGGGTATTGCGTTCACGATCACCGACTCTCAGACGACGGATCAGGGAAGTTAGTTCCCGGAATTGCGGCGAAAATCACAATCGTTGCCAGGACAGTTGTGCCAATTGTAACGACTGGATCGATTTGAGAAACCTCTCCGTCGGCGGAAGCTGCTGACGGGTTTCTGACAATGTGCTTCCACCTTGACACTTCGATCAAAGCGCAGCTACACGTTCTTTCGTTGCTCAAGTCGGGCTCGTTCTCGACGTTCGATGGCTGACATTGTTGGCTGCGGGATCGCTGCGATCAGCTTTCGGGTGTATTCGTTACTGGGGTTCGCATAAATCTCATCCGACGGCCCAAACTCGACGATTTTTCCCGCGTTCATGACGGCCATCATGTCCGACATGAATTTGACGACGCTTAAGTCGTGGCTGATAAACACATACGTCAACCCACGCTTTTCCTGCAAATCCTTCAGCAGATTCAGAACCTGGGCCTGGACCGAAACATCCAGTGCCGAAACGGATTCATCGCAAATCAGAAAATCGGGTTCGACCGCGAGCGAACGGGCGATACACAACCGCTGCCGCTGCCCCCCTGAAAATTCGTGCGGATAGCGAACCAGATGTTCCGGCATCAAACCGACCTCTTCCAGCAGACTGGCCGCTCGATCACGCCGATCCTGAGTACTTTTCCCCAGGCTGTGAACACTCATGGCCTCCATCAGCATCGCTTCCACAGTCAATCGGGGATTCAGCGAACTGTAGGGGTCCTGAAAGACGATTTGCATTCGGCGACGCTGACGACGCAATTCGGCGCCCCGCAATTCTGCCCAGTTCATCCCTTCAAACGTGACACTTCCGCTGGTCATCGGAATCAGTCGCAAGATGGCTCGGCCGGTAGTGGTCTTGCCGCACCCAGATTCCCCGACCAGACCAAGGGTCTGACCTTTGTAGACATCGAAGCTGATTCCATCCACCGCTTTGACGTGACCGACGACCGTACGCAGCAACCCGGACTTGATCGGGTAGTAAACTTTCAGATCATTGACCTGCAGCAGAGGCTGCGTTCCGGAGAGAACGCAGGACTGCTGCGAATCCTTTGAAGCCAAAATCGGATTCGCATCCGGCCGCGGATGCAACAGCCGACCGCGCCCCCGCCCTTCAATCTCCTTCAGGCGTTCAGCAGTGAGCTCCTTTTCCGTGATGACGATCTGGCCCGTTGCGTCGGTGGTGGTCTGCATGTAATCAGCGACCGTGGGCAATCGGCGGCGCGTGGTATCCAGACGTGAGCGGCAGGCCAAAAGGCCTTTGGTGTAAGGATGCTGAGGCTTGGAAAAGACGTTGCGAACCGTGTCGTATTCCACGAGTTTCCCGCGGTACATCACTGCAACTTCGTCCGCGATTTCTGCAATCACGCCCAGATCATGTGTGATGAACAGGATCGCCATTCCGCGTTCATCGCGCAACCGTCGAATCAGTTCCAGAATCTGAGCCTGGATCGTGACATCCAGTGCTGTCGTCGGTTCGTCTGCGATCAGCAGTTTGGGATTGCACGAGAGAGCCATTGCGATCATGACTCGCTGCTTCTGGCCCCCCGACATTTCATGCGGATATTTATTGAGTGACCTGTCGGGGTCAGGGATGCCGACTTCGACAAACAGATCACGCGCTCGCTGGCGGGCTTCGGCTCGCGTTACGGGTTCGTGCAGAAGGATTGCCTCGGCCACTTGATCGCCGACCCGGTATACCGGATTGAGTGACGTCCCCGGTTCCTGGAAAATCATCGCGATGTCTTTGCCGCGGATGCCGGGCATTTCAGCACGTGTCATCTGTACGAGATCGCGACCAAGAAACGAAATCTTGCCACCAGCAATTTTCGCCCCCACGTCGGGAAGCAGTCGCATGATCGTCAGCGACGTGACAGATTTTCCGGAACCCGACTCGCCAACCAGTCCCAATGTTTCTCCCGGCCGGATCTTGACTGAGAGATCGTCGACCGCCTTGACAGTGCCGGCGTCAGAATGGAAGTAGGTCCTGAGATTCTCAATTTCCAGCAGTGCGCTCATGAGTCGGTCCTTCGACAGTTTTGTCGGGCAAAACCCTTGTATCCCCCCGGTGTCTTTTGTCGCAACAGAAGAAGCAAAATTCTTGGGGTTTACCAATTCCGACACTTTCACCTAACATCCGGCACTGGCCGAGCAGATTCGGCCGAACCCAGAGATTCCAAGGAAGGAGAGTTGGATGCGCAAGATTGGTGTATGTCTCGCGTTGATTGGTGCGACGATCAGTTCAATTGGCTGCGGGACGCAGTCTGGCGGATCTTCATCCCGTGGCGGTATTGCGGTCGTCGATCTGGATAAGGTCGCCGCCGAAACCGGCAAAAGCCTCGAAATGCGCGAAGCACTCCAGGCTCAAGAAAGTGCCTACAAGCGAGAACTCGTCACGTTCCAGAACATGGCCGAGACGGAACTGCAGACTCGCCTGAAAGATATCAAGGAAAAGGGCGACGAGGCTCCTGAAGAATCCAAGCGTGAATTCATGCAGATTCGACAGAACGCCAGCAACATTCTGGCTCAAGCCCAGAACAAGGCCGGTGCACAACTGGGCCAGTTGCAGCAGATCCAGGTTGCCAAGTTCCGCGCCGATCTGAAGCCGATCATTCAGGAAGCCGCAGCCAAGCGTGGCTTGAGCGTCGTCATTCCAAAGAACGAAGGTTTGCTGCTGACGGTTGATCCAGGCGTGGATATTACCGACGAAGTCATCAAGGCTTATCAGGCCAAGCGACTGTCGACACCAGCAAGTGCCCCGACAGCGGCTGCCCCAGCCGCCGCCCCGGCCCCGGCTGCAGTTCCTGCCGCCACTGCTGAGAAGTCCGCTGAAAAGCCAGCCGAAAAGGCTCCAGCCAAGGCTGCCGCCAAGCCAGCCACCAAGGAAGCAAAAGCATCCAAGGCCGTAGACAGCGAAGCGAAGTAATCGGCTTCCGATTGCAACATTGGTTTCGAACAAAAAAGACCCACGTGACGTTCCCGTCTCGTGGGTCTTTTCCTATTGATCAAGGTTGTTGGCTGACGTCAGTAATTGATACGTGCCCCTCAGGGGTGGCCCAGCTTGTTCAAGCCGGCTTCGCAGCACAAGAAACCTCAGGCCAGGCGACCATTCAGCTGCGGCGTCATCTCGAATGAAGTACTGGCTGCAAGTTTCTTGGACTATCAGCCCACGGATTGCAGCAGGCCCTGCCAACCGACGCGTCCAAACCTCACGGCACGAAGTTCTTTGTTGTGATGCTTGTTCCCACCGGGTTCAAGATGTCAGTCCCGCCCTCACCGTACAAATTGAGCGTTCCGATATTACAGTACGTCAGGTTCATGACATCGTTCCCGTCCCCCATGTGTGCAGTGATCAGGGACGACTTCAATCCGACAATGGAAACCGTATCGTTCCCCTTCCCGCACGTGATATTGAGAATGAGGTCCCCCGAGTAAGGGAATGTCAAGCTGGCCTTGCTGCTGGTGGAGTTGCCGATGCGCGTTGATCCGGCAGCTTCCACGGTGAGCTGAGTCCCTCGAAGCGTGACCGAAAATGCGTTATCTGCGGCATCATCTGTGATGTCCATCGTCTTCGTGGCAGAGTTGTAATTGACGTTGATATACGTGAAGCCGATCGTAATCGTGCTTGTCAGCGGATTGCTTGTGATCGTCCCATCGTTGACCTGAAACTCGACTCGACGGGAAGTGACCGACGGACTGGACTTGGAATTCGAATAGCTGACAGCTCGCAGTGCCGCTTCAAAATTGGCCACCGATGCGGTCGCTCCCGCTGAAGTCAGCGTCAGGACGCCAGCCGAAGAGTTGTAGCTGGCTGTGATATTCCCCATCGTGCCAGCATCCAGTTTGATGCTCAGCAAGTCTTCTGTTGGGATCACGTTGGTAATCTTGACGGTGGCTCCGGCGAGCGTGGTGTTGTCTGGATCGGCGACCTTGATATTCGGGTTGATCGGTTTCGGATTGTCTTTCACTCCATAGAACAGATCCGACGCGACCGTCAGAACCGGTGCCCCCAGCAGTCCCTTCGTACTGTAAGTCCCCGTGATCGTGTATTGCCCAACGCTGCTATAGTCGGTGTATCCTGTACCGAGCGGATCACCCAGGCCAACCCCTTCAATCTTGACGTAGTAAGTTCCGGCAGCGACCGTCTGATTGATCGAAGCAATCACATCAGTCGGGGGATTCGCTGCCACAACCAGGTTCCCTTTCGAATCATACACGCTCAATTGAATATCCAGCATGGTATTCGCAGGGCCACCAACAGCGTCGAGCTTTAAGGTTCCCGTTGCACAAACGACTTTGAACCAATCGGCGTCGGATGAAGTTTCGATCACACCGCTGGTGTTAATGTTGAAGACATTTGTTCCTGCAGCTCCCGCGATAGCCTTGGCGGCACCGGTGGAATTTGCAAAGTCGTCCGGGCGATAACCAAAACCCCACAAGGTGGCGATCTTGCTCATGTCATCTTCCTGGTTGTTTGCATTCAGGTATTCACCCTTGCTCCACTGAACGAGCGAGACGTAGTACCCGACCCCCATGTGAGGAGCCCATGAGACCTTGCCTGACCCATGCCCCTGGTAATAACCTTCGACCGGGCTGCTGCGACCGTCATGATTCATACCCAGCGTATGCCCAACTTCGTGAACACAGGCGTCAGCATTGACCTTGGCCCCGGTCCCCATCCCCTGCTGCAGAACAAAACATGGTTCATCGACACCGTTTCCGAGGTTCTTCCCGAACGAATAGAGATAGGCGACGCCACCGGCGCCAGGGGCGGGATTGGGTGTCGAAACACCAAACAACACTCGCATTCCCCACTTCGTATCACCGCCGCCAGTATTGATCAGATCGGGAACAGTCGGGGCCTCGGTCGTGACATCGACATCCCACGGTGAATAACACTCGGCGACACGCTGCCAGATTTCAGTGATCACGGCCTGTTCTGCCGCGCTGAAAGTCCCCGGATTCGAATCCATATCAAATGCGGTGGTCACAATCGATGGGACCGAAGAGCTGTTCCACTGCGTACTTTGAGTTGTATGTCCGTCGAAGTCGAGGAAAATGACTTTGGTTGCGCCGGGGCGACTATGCAACTGAAACGTTCCAGCCCCCAATGGAACCGGAGCCAATCGCGGCGCGGCGGCTCTTGCCGTTTCGGCCGCTCGCTTGAAATCAAATGGAAGTGCTGCACAGGCATGCTGTCCATTAATCGTCAGGCTGGTACAGCCAGCGCCATTCTGACACACAGCATTGTCATCCGTGGTCGAAGTCTGGATTTGACAAGGGCTTCCAGTCAGACAACTGACTGCTGCGACCGCCAATGCGGCAAAACACCGAAAAAAACGGGACGGGACGTGCACACGCCCAAAGTGAAATCGACTCCTCGACATGGTGAATCCTTCGTGAACACGCTTACGGAATTGAAAGAAAGGTGAGAGATTCTCACCTCAGCCAGCCCAATAATCAACGGAAATCCGAAGATCCGCGAAAATCCGGACGGAATGCCAGGTCGGGGCGACCCCAGAGCCATAAATCAATCACCTCCACTGCCAGATCCGTCGGCATGGAACCTGAATCGGCCTGAACATTCGCCGCGTGGTCATTTCGTGATCGGAATACTATGATGCTTCGGTTCGTCGTCGCAGGTGCTGCGACGTGGAGAAGTAGCCCGTTTCCCACTTTGAATCATTGAAACATGCTTATTCGCGTTGGCCACAGTCCTGACCCTGATGATGCGTTCATGTTCCACGCGCTGGCGAACAACAAGATCGACACCGGTCCTTACGAGTTCACTCATCAACTCCAGGATATCCAGACCCTGAATGACCGGGCGTTTCGGGGTGAACTGGAACTGACGGCTGTCAGCATTCACGGCTATGCCTACGTCACTGACAAATATGCACTGTGTGCCTGCGGTGCGAGCATGGGTGACAATTACGGACCGATGATTGTCGCTCGTCAACCCGGAAGCCTGAACGACTTCCGAGGCAAAACAATTGCCGTTCCTGGCAAATTGACGACCGCCTATCTGGCGCTGAAGCTCGCTCTAGGAGACGATTTCACTCCGGTTGTCTACCCGTTTGATGAAATCCTGGCCGTCACGGCAGCGGGAAAAGTCGATGCCGGGTTGATCATTCACGAAGGTCAATTGACATACCAGAACGACGGTCTGCACCTGATCGTCGATCTCGGGAAGTGGTGGATGGAAGACACGGGGCTTCCGTTACCGCTGGGGGGAAATGCCATCCGCCGGGACCTCGGTCGCCAGGCGATGGAAGAGGTAACTTCACTCTTGAAGCAGAGTATTCGATATGCCCTTGAGCATCGCGCCGAAGCCCTGGCGTATGCTCTGCAATTCGGTCGGGATCTCGATCGCAGCCAGGCGGACAAGTTCGTCGGGATGTATGTCAACGACTGGACAATCGACTTCGGTGATCGCGGCCGTGAAGCCGTCGCAACGTTGTTGAAACGTGCCTACGATGCGAAGATCATTCCACATCCGGTCGATCTCGAATTCATCGGCTAGTCGCTGAGGTACAGCTACGCTGAATTCTTTCGAATTCCGTGTTCTCAGCCACAGTGTTCTCAGCCACAGTGAGCAGATTCAGAAGTTCGTTCCATCACAAAATCATCGCCAGGGAAAAACAATCGATGTCCTCCGCTGATTATTTGAAACGCATGTTCGGTCTGGATGGTTTGACGGCCGTCGTTGTGGGTGGAACCGGAACCCTGGGGGGATCGTTTTGCGATGCTCTTGCCGGTGCAGGTGCTCATGTGGTCGTCGTTGGCCGAAATGATGAACATGGTCATGAGCGAGTCCGGTTGGTTCAGGCGGCCGGTGGATCGGCAGAATATTTCAGTTGCGATGCGACGTCACGCGATGGCCTGGATTCGCTGGTCACTCACCTGCGGACGGCTGGTCGCGAGGCGAACGTGCTGATCAACGGAGCCGGGGTCAATTCCCCGACGCCGTTTCTTGAAATCAGCGAAGACGAATGGGATCGCATTCTGAATGTGAATTTGCGAGGTGTCCGGCTCGCCTGCCAGGTGGTCGGAAAATACATGCTCGAAAAGGGAACCAAGGGATCGATCATCAACATCGCATCCGTCAGTGCGGGTCCGCCATTGTCGCGAGTATTCACGTATTCGCTCTCAAAAGCGGCCGTCCTGAATCTCACACAGAATCTGGCACGTGAATGGGCCACCAAGGGAATTCGCGTGAATGCGTTGTCGCCGGGATTCTTTCCTGCCGAGCAGAATCGCAAAGTTCTGACACCGGATCGCGTGGAAAACATCATGCGGCACACTCCAATGGCCAGGTTTGGGTCTCCCGAAGAATTGGCCGGTGGGATTCTGTTGCTCGCCTCGCCAACCGCAGGGAGCTTCCTGACAGGTCAGAACTTGTTGATCGATGGTGGCTTTACGGCGATGACCATTTGATAGCCATTTGACAGTCGCGGCAAGCGAATTGAGACCGTATAATCCCGTCCCACATCCTTTCAGGATTCGGAATTTGGGAGACGGTACGTGACGGAAGACAAGTCGTTAATCGCCGATCTGGAACGCAACATTGCATCGGTGATTCTTGGTAAGCAGGACACGGTCCGGCTGTCGCTCGTCACAATTCTGGCACAGGGGCACCTGCTGGTTGAGGATGCCCCGGGGGTTGGTAAGACATCACTGGCAAAAGCGCTGGCGAAGAGTTTTGACTGCGAATTCAAGCGACTGCAATTCACTCCCGACATGCTTCCCAGCGACATCCTGGGTTCCAGCGTTTACCTGCCGAGTCTGGGCGAATTCGAGTTCCGCAGTGGCCCGATCTTTACGAACGTATTGTTGGCCGACGAAATCAACCGGACCACGCCTCGTACTCAAAGCGCCCTGTTAGAAGCGATGAGCGAAGGGCAGGTTTCCGTCGAAGGGAAGACTCATCGCCTGCCCGACCCATTCTTCGTCCTGGCGACGCAAAACCCTTTTGAATTTGAAGGGACCTATCCGCTCCCGGAAAACCAGCTCGACCGATTCATGATGTGCATTGAAATCGGTTATCCGACGCGTGACGTCGAACGCAACGTGCTGACGAATCACCGTAACGGAGAACCCGTTGACAAATTGATGTCGGTCGTCAGTTCCAGTCAGTTGCGGCAGCTGCAGGAATCAGCACGACAGATCCGTGTCGACGACGCAATCAACGACTACATGCTCGACATCATTCACGCCACGCGAAGTCACGAACAATTGCAACTAGGGGTCAGTACCCGCGGTGCCATTACGCTGTATCGTGCAGTCCAGTCGCTGGCGCTGGTCGAAGGGCGAAACTATGTCATTCCCGATGACGTCAAACGCCTGGCTGGACCAGTTCTCGCGCATCGCGTCGTTGTGAAGGGGGTTCTGCACGAAGGCCGCCGTGATCGCGCCAAGATGGTGATCAGCCAGATCGTTGCGAAGACTCGCGTTCCGAATTGAAGGCTTCAAACGCCATTCCCTTCGTGACGTGCGACCAGTAGACTTTCGTCTGTGACCGTTCGGTCGAAGTTCTGAAGGATGGAGTCGGATCATGTTGAAGTCTTGCCGTTTCAGTGTGATCTGGTTGCTCATTGCAACGGTGATCATGGCCTATGCCATTCCGGCAATCGCTCAGACAGACGACGAAATCGAAGCTTCCCGACTGAAAGCGGTCGAGTTCATCCGCTCCAAACAGATGACCGACGGAAGCTGGGAATTCACGGCTCACACTGTCGGAATCACCGGTCTCTGCACTCTCGCTCTTCTGGAAAATGGGGCTCCGGTGTACGACAGTGCTGTCGACAAGGGGTATCGCTATATCCGAAAGAATGCTCCCGAGACAAAAGATACGTACGACATTGCGCTCTCGATTCTCGTCCTGTCACGCATCGGTGATCGTCAAGATCGTCCCATCATTCGGTCACTCGGGGCAAAGCTGCTGGCAGGGCAGACCAAGACCGGGGGCTGGAGTTATACCTGTCCCAATGTCGATTCCAGCGTTCTGCAGGACTTGAAGCGGCTGGACCGCAAAGACGGAGCAGGGGACAACAGCAACACGCAGTTCGCCGTGCTGGGACTCTGGGTGGCATCGCGATTTGGTGTTCCAATTGACGAAGCCATGCGTGAGGTCGGTTCCAGGTTCGTCAATACGCAAAACGAAGACGGGGGATGGGGATACACGCTCAAGGATAAAGAACCAACGCCATCGACTCAGGCGATGACACCTGCGGGCCTGTTCTGCCTGACGGTGGCCCGTGCGACCAAGATTCGTGCTCAATTGAAAGACCGATCTGCGACAAGCAGTAGCGGTGAACGCGAAACGCTATTGACGGATCCGAAGTATGCCAAGGGCTTGCAACGGGTTGGCAGCTTTGCCAAGGAGATGGGGCCTGGAACCGCACGGTACTCGATCTGGGCGTTCGAACGAATTGGTGTGTTACTGGGAAAAGAAAAACTTGACGGCGATGTCGACTGGTTCAAACAGGGGGCAGATGCGCTGATCAAGTCCCAGAAGACCGATGGATCATGGCCTGCTGACAAACCTGAAGCGGCGCTGTCCGACACCTGCTTTGCCTCGCTTTTTCTGCGCAAAGCCAACCTCGGCAGTGATATCACAAGATTGTTACAGGGTCAGCCGGAAAAGGCATTTGGAATTCTGAATCGCCCCGAAGTGCCGCGTGAAGAAACATTGCAGGATATTCTGAAGGCCGCCAAACCGGGCGATATTATTCGTGTTGATGGGAACGGTCCCTTCAAAACCAGCCACGACGAATTCAATTCCGACATCACGATCCAGGCGGGGTTTGGCTACGAACCGATTTTTGAATATCAGATTGGACTGTCGCCAGATGGATTGAGGTATCGCCCTGAAAAGCACCCGCAGTCACATCACATGTTGAAAGTGACAGGAGGAACCGTCACGCTCGAGGGACTCCGCCTGCACATGGATGGCCCGGCAGGTGCCGCCAATGTCGCATGGAAAGCGATCCTGGTGACCGGTGGAACCTTGCGACTGCTGAATTGCTCGATCTCGGAGGCCAACAAAAAGGGGATGGTTCCGGTGACTGTTGCCGGGGAAGCTCAAGCCGTCTTGAGGAACTGTTTATTTGTTGGTGGCAAGACGTCGGTTGATGTTGTCGCAGCAGGCAAGCAAAGTGTCTCGATTGAGAACTGCATTGTCTATTCGAACAATTGCGTCACGGTTGCCAACAATCCCCAGACAAAGCAGCCTGCCGATATAGATCTGCGGATCTATCAATCGGTACTGCAGGGGACAGAAGCGATCTCGACGCCGAGTTTGACGGGTGACCTGCGAATCGAAAGTATTCTGGTGACTTACAAATGCGATTCGCTGGCCCTGTCACTTGTCGCGTCGGAAAAGGACAAGAAGGGGCGTAGCTGGAACGGGAACAGCAATTGTTTCAACCTGACGAACTGGATTGGCGCCGGCGGGAAAAAAATCGCGACTGTCACTGACCCCAAGTCCTTCGCAAAGTTCTGGGGTGATACGGACAAAGATTCCTCGAAACTGAATTCGACATTTGCGGTCGTTCGCAAGAATGGCTCGTTTTCGCATGGTTTGAATCCCCAGGACTGGGATCTGTCCGAAAAATCGGAACTCGCCCTATTCGTCAAACGACCTGGCATTCGTCCGACAACAGTCGGTTCGGGCGAAGGATTCAGTCGGTATCGGGAAGACTTCACCTACGGTCAGTGGAAGAAGGGGAACAATACAGCGGCGGTGCTGGCGGATGCGGAGCGAGTAGAGAAGTAGTGGAGATTCTTCTGGAAGATGGGCCGCTGATCGCGGTCAACAAGCCCGCCGGACTATTGACTCAAGGGGTTCCCCACGGCCAAGCCTCGCTGGAGTCCCTCGTCAAACAATACCTGCGCGAAAAGTACGCCAAGCCGGGAAATGTTTACCTGGGCGTGCCTCACCGACTCGATCGTCCGGTCTCGGGAATCGTCGTTTTTGCCCGGAATTCGAAGGCAGCGGCTCGCTTGGCAGAACAATTTCGGGAACGAACAGTACAAAAATTCTATCTCGCAGTCACAGAAAGAGTTCCGGAAACGCAGCAGGGGCGACTGTGTGACTGGTTACTGAAGGATGCGGTCGCCGCACACGTCACGGTGGTTCCTCCGAAGACCGAAGGGGCCAAAGACGCGATTCTTGACTACCGGGTTCTGGCGGAACGCGACGGCCGAGCCTTGCTGGAGATAGAACTGCACACCGGACGGATGCATCAGATTCGTGTCCAATTGGCGTCGCGTGGGCATCATATTGTTGGCGATCTGCAATATGGGGCTACGCTGACACCTGCAGCGGCCGCCACGTATGATCGGCTGGTTTCCCCGATCGCGCTCCATGCCCGGCGATTGTGCCTGGCTCATCCTGTCCGCTACGACCGGATTGAGCTGGAAGCTCCGTTACCGCCGGAATGGGATGATTATGGATTTTCCGTTCCTGTGCAGGCGAGCGGTTGATTTGCTAGACTTGTGGCCAACAATTCATCAAAGCTCCGAACCGGATTCACTGTTCGGGGAGTGACCGATTTCCGACGATTCGCGAGACTGACACCATGTCGATGGACGGCAATTCACCGGAAGAACAACGAAAGCGCAAGTTTGCAGCCGACTGTATGAAGAAGGCGATGGAGGCCATGGCGAAGAATAACTTCGACTATGCCGCCGAGATGTTTGGAACGGCTGCCAAGCTGGTTCCCGAAAACCTTGTCTTCCGTCAGTCACTGCGAGGCTGCCAGAAAAAGAAATACAAAGACAACAAATCAGGGGCCAGCATGGCCTTTCTGAAGGTGAACAGCGCTCGCTCCAAGATCAAGAAGGCTCGGACCGCGAAGAACTGGGCCGAAATGGATGCCGCGGCCGAAGAAGGCCTGGCCATCAATCCCTGGGACGGCCATTTCAACGCCGACCTGGGCGAAGCGGCTCGTGCTCGGGGTTTTTATGAAATCGCCACATTTGCCTACGAGACAGCAACAGCACCCGATAGCGCTCCTGAAAACAAAGACTTTCTAGTTGCCCTGGCCGAGATGTATGAAATCCGGCGTGATTACAAACGCGCGGTTTCTACCTTGGAAAAGGTGATGCGGATGGATCCCCTGAACGGGTCCATTCGATCCAAGATTCAGGCTTTAGGTGCGAATGAAGTCATCGATCGCGGCAACTACGAAGGGGCTGGAAACACGCAAGATGTGCGACAGGATGTCGTTAAGCAAGGCTACGAAGAATCAGTGAAAGGATCTGTCAAAACGGGCGCAGGCGATGTCCTCGCTCCGGGCGAATCGATGGAAAACGATCTGCAGCGCGCCTGCAAGAAGGAACCGACGGCGGCGAACTACCAGAAACTGGCCGACTTTTACAAACGCGAAGGAAAGCTCGAAGAGTCTGCACAGGCCTTTAAGAAGGCACTGGATATCAGCGGCGATGCCAATCTGCGTGAGCAGATGGAAGACGTCGAACTGGACATGGTCCGCAAGAATCTGCAGTTCGCTCGAGAAGCTGCCAGTCGAGCCCCCGGCGACGAAGTCGCAGCGAAGAATGCGAAGGATCTGGTGCAGGAACTGCGTAACCAGGAAATCGAAGTCTTCAGCCGCCGCGCTGAACGCTATCCGAATGACCTGAAGCTGAAGCACGAACTGGCCCTGCGATTCATGGCCGCAGCCAAACATCAACAGGCTATCCCGTTGCTGCAGGCTGCGTCAAAAGACGTTCGAATCGAAGCACAAGTCCTTGTCAGCCTGGGCCGCTGCTTCCTGCAGCAGAAGCAAAACCAGTTGGCGACACGTCAGTTCCAGAAGGCGATTGAAAAGCTCAATGCGAACGACCACCCCGATGCATTCAAGGAATGCCATTATTTGCTCGGCCGATTGGCAGAAGCGGCATCGGACTGGAAACAGGCAGAACTTCACTACAGCGAAGTCGTAGGGCTCGATTTTGCGTATAAGGACTCGTCGCCGCGACTGGAAGAGATCCAGAAAAAGCTGGGTGGTGCCGATGGCTTGGATATCGGCGAACTGTAAAAGCATTCGCGCCCGAAGAATGGGCTACCACAGAGGACGCGGAGCAGCACAGAGAATCACAGAGGGAACCGTCGGAAATCTCTTAGGTCGAGCCCAGCGGCAGGGTTGAATTCGCTTGATCGGCCGATTGAGTTAGACGGGGCGATGAACGCATTTGTCAGGCTGGTTTCCGCTGGGCTTGCTCCAGCGGGACCACAACTGACCAGCTACCAAAAACTTCACTGACAACTCAGCACTCCGCCCGGCTCTGGTATTGATAACGAGATGATGTTCCTCAGTAGGCCGGACAATCCTGTCCGGCTCGGCGCACATTCGTCACCTATCACATTCCACTGCACTTTCATTCGTGGGTCTACCAGCAAAAAACCGAATGCGAGCAAACAGATGCACGACGGACAGGATTGTCCGTCCTACTGTCTGGGCAGCTTTGAGCCGCCCGTAGTCGTACGTCCAGGTAGTAAATGGACCTGGTCCATTTTCCGCACACGAAATCAGAGCGCCCAACTCTTGTCGCAACACCTGAAACAACGATACTCGCTTTGCCATGAACGTCATTGCTCCGTGGCCGAACGCTGGCGGTAACGGGGCCGCCGCCAAATCACTTTGATTTCAAGCCCCGCTTGATCGGCGGCTTCCGTTCACCGGTATGCCCAACATGGGCGTGAACGAAAACGGGAATCATTGGGAGAGTAGTATGCCAAATACAACTTGATGAGTGAAGTACAACGCCAGGGCAACTGCGGAAGGGTGTACTGGACCAATCGGAAGCGCAGACTTCTCGTTGATCGCCCATTCCGGGACTTCGCGAAGACGCTCCAGTCCCCGGCCACCCTGCCGTGGGAAGGAATCCTGCGAGTGTGATGCTTAAGAGCCAACCTGACTCGTCGTCGTTGGACGCTGGGTCGCTACGCGATGAAGAGTTTATCCTGGTTTAATCTTTCAAAACTTCCAGTGACTTCGTCACCCCGGTAGGCTCAAAGCAGCCAACCGGTGCCACCCAGCGCCAACATAGCTCACAAGCGAGGCTAGTGAACTCCATCCGCCAGTTCGGCTGATTCGGTAGCGACGGACCAGGTTTTCATTGATCCACCGACAATTCGGACATGAAACCAGTTCTGCATCGTTCGCCAACTGGTTCCAAGCATCCGTTTCCGCCTGTTGCTCGGCAGTTGCATGGGAAAAATCCAAAATGCCATAAGCCGCCTCGGTTTCACCTGCACCGATCCTCGTTAATTCATAGTAATACTTGCATCCACACTTTTCGCACGTTACAGGAACAAGTTTCTGACGAACGATATGTGCAGTATTCCGTACGCTAAAGTAGACAACCATGAAAAGTTCGATTCAATGAGTGGTGACCGATCGTGAAATTTTCCTCTCGTAAACCCAGACGTCCAAAGCGACGTCTGGGCCACCCCGCCAACCAAACGGCTGCCTGCGCCTCTCGTCGCAAGCCCAATGAGTTGCTTTCGCACCAGCTGCAGAAGCCTGATGCGAGTTTCATGAATGCTTGAATAGCCAGCGAGGGTTGGTTCATGCGGCCTAACGTTCGAGCTAAGCGGGCGACAGCGGCGGGACGCCATGCCCGTGCGGTGCACGATAGACCACGGCGCCGCACGGGCCTGGTGGCCTGCAGTTGGCGCTCCGCTTGAGCGAGGGGTTAGGCGTCATTCGCGGCAAGTGCTTCAAGTTCTGCTTTCCAGGGAACCTCTACTTCGAGGTTGGCCAGAGCAACCGCTGCAAACATTCGACTTTCGGCTGATCTTCCTTGGAGTTTGCGGATGCGAGCCAGTGCAAGACCGAGACGTGGCATTCCCGTGTGAAACCCTTGGAGGTCGTAGCTGCCCTCAGAGAGCGTTTTAGCTGTCATGCACTCAAGAGTCACGATGGCATTGGCGAAGTACTTGCGTCCGACTTTCTCGTACACGGCGGCTGCAGACTGAACGGCTTCGAGCATGGATTCACTACTACTCTCATGCTTCCACCACATGTCGGCTCGGCCCTCTGCCAGACGGCGACTGAGCTCACAGTGTGCCTCTGTCATCTTGACTGGATCGGGTAGATTGCCAGCTAGATCCGGCGCGGTGGCGTAGTGAATGGACTTGCCCAAGAAAAGTGGGCGCGAGGAAAAGCGAACTATGCTTAACCTT
>JBAWWJ010000108.1:0-27012 GCA_037146815.1 Planctomycetota bacterium | reverse complement strand
AGAGCGCAAGTCGCCTATCTTACCAAGATGCCGCAGAGTGCGCGCTGGCCCTGGGTGGCCATGCATGAAGCAAGCCGGGCCACCTGCCCCTCAGCAAATACCACCGCACCTGTGCTCGCCAGACGCGTGGATCATGGGCTGAATAGCCTGAATACCCCATGTTCGTTTAGAACCGCACGTAGGGTTCGGTGTGAGATCGAAGCGAAATCAATCGGTCCTCCCTGCCCCAATCTTTGGAGAAATCCCCGGATTGAAGACAAGTGGAATTGAACGTCAGTGGTCTGAGGGATACTTTCGGACTGAAACCAACAGTTTTCAGCGAGATCACCATTGCGGGATTCTGGACGTTTCAGCGCCTCGTTTCCAAAAGGAACATCATGCGAAACATCTTCGGTGGAATTGCCATTATCGGATTACTTGCTGCAACATTGCGTGCCAGCGGAGGACCGATGCCTCTTCAAATCGAGCATCAGCATACCGCGATCGATCAGACGCACCGACTGATTTGGGAGCATACCGAAGGACTTTGCCGGTACGTTGACAAAGGCGAAGATTATTGGGTCGAACTCGATAAGTCCGGCAAGGTGTTTCTGCAATTCAAAGAAGTCCGGCGAAATGTTGATTTCGTGGAACTGTTTGATGAGCGTCGCGGCTATACCCTGCGGTTGTACAAGAACGCCATGTTGATCCGCGGCGGAAACGACGGATTTCAAAAGTTTGCCGATTTCACGTCGTACGACGAAGGTCGCTGGGTCAAATAGCCGGTTACTGGCTGGCAGATTTCGTACCGTTGGGAGACCCCGAAATCGCCACTCCCGCTGGTAATGGACGACCGGCCACCGGGAATCCCTGTTCGTGGGCGAAAACTTGCAACTTGCGATAGAGCTCATAGCTGTCGGGATAGACCCAGAAGGTCAACGTCGTGTCGTTGCCAGCACTGACCAGTGCCTGATAAAACTTAGACCCCTGCGACAGCGCAACATCGCCCGGTTCGCCGCGAAGGTTTTCTTCGGGGTGAATCTCCCAGTAACGCATACTCATCCGATAGCCGCCGATCCCCCGGAGTTCTTCCAGTCCGGTGATATTGTCGACTCCGATGATGTATTCGAGATTAAAACCGTTAATGGGACCAACCTGCCCCTTATGCTGGCGTGTCTTGATGATCCAGTCCTTACGTCGTTCGATGTGCTCCTTCAGACGTTCGACCAGAGCTTCGATCGGCACTTCTGCGACGCGGTTCTTTTCCAGACGAAAATGGAGTTCCCGCCCCATCACGGTCCGGCTGACAGGCGTGATCCGGTGTTGCAGTTTCTCAACGGGCGGACTCTTCGATTCGAGTTCCTTCACTTGAGCCAGCAGACGAGCCAGTGCCTGACGCGTCAACTCCAGATCCATCTTCCCCTGGGCCGCTTTCGCCGCCGATGCCTGTAATTGATTCTGACGTTCCTCCAGCAGACTGCGAGCGGTTTGCAGACGCAGATCCAAATCTGACTGCTGCTGATTGCTTTTTGCGAGCGAATCGCCGATTCGTCGGGACTCTTCCGTAATCGCGGCAACCTCTTTTTCCAGGTCCTGAACCTGTGCCACCAGTTCCGGTGGCGGAAGCAGCGGCGGGAGTGGTTCGATCGTCGCGTCAGGTTCCAGTTCAGGAGTCACTTCAGCCATGATTGGCTCGGGGACTTCCGCTGTGGCCTCGAATGGAATCTCTGGTGCTGCCGGGATCGGCGGAACCGGCTTTGCCTCCAAATCCGGGATACTGATTGCTGGAGTGGTTTTCGGTTTCGGAGGGGCCTGGCTGACTCGGACGCCAGCGATCACGATCAGAATGATCAGGATGCCGACGATATTCGCGACGACATCCAGGAACGAATCCGATCCGAACATGATTTCAAATTCACGGCGACGGCTCACTTGAGAATCCCCCGAAAGAGTCGGCGTTGCGGTTTTGCGGGAGCAGGTGCGGGGGACGGTGCCTTGACGGGAGTGTGCTCGACGGTCTTGGGCTTTTCTGACTGCTGGTTCGAGTACTCAACCGCATATTCACGAGTGCTCGTCAGTCCGGCGCGTTCGAGGAGCGAGTGAACTCGTTCGTAGTTCGCATCGCCTCCATCGGCAATCACGAACCGCAGGCTGGGTTTCCAGAAGAAGCCCTGTGGCGGCTTTCCCCAGTCGCGAGCCTGCAGATCCAGGACCGTGACAATCTTGGCAAACGAGTCCTCGCGGCCGTCGGTCTCTTCAATTGCCACACTGTGCTTGCGACCAATGACATAGCGTTTGGGTTCGATGTCGATCCGAACTTCGCGTTCCAGCCCGATCGCGGCACCGGGATCTGAAAGTCCCCAATGGCGGTGAGCTAACTGTTCAGGTTCGGTGGGGGCTTCACGGTCAGAAGACTTGCGTTTCTTTCCTCGCTGGTCTTCCACGGGAATATGTGGTTTTCCAGAAGATCCCAGCCCGGTATCAGGGCGTGAATTCTTTCCCTGCTGCTGTTGGCCGTCACCTTCGGAGTCGCCCCCTGGTTCCGAATCATCGAGTGATTCAATTCCGGAATCGCTGGAAGACCCGCTGGAACCTGGCACTGTACCTGGCTTGGCCGGACGCCCTTGTGACGGGCTTCGCTCTTTGGATGTTCCTTGTGGCGACGCACCTTCTTGAGGAGATCCCATCGTGTCATCGATCATCGTTCCGCCAGCGGCAACTGCCAGTCGCCCCGAGGAATTGCCTGCTCCCACCCCGGTCCCAGTCCGCGAATTGTCTGCTGACCCTGCTGGCCGACCGACCGACCCCGGTTTGACCTGACCTCCAGGGGAATTGCGACGGGGCGATCCTTCAAAGTTTTCAACCCGTTCCCAGCTTCGTCCGCCCGCATCTTCCTTGTTCATTATGTCAGTCAATTCGAATTCGTCTGTATCGGATCCATTTGCTGTCGATCCTTTGGCACCGCCTGCTGGTGCTGTCCCTTGAACCGCAAATGGATCGCCGCCTCCCGGTCGTCCACCGCCAGAAGTCGTTCTTGTGCCGCGTCCTCCGCCACCGGGTCCCGGCATCAATCCGGCCGAGCGCAGCATCTGATCCCGTTCGCCAATCAGCTTCTTGACAGCCGTCTCACAGGCCGCCTTCGCGCCGGCATCGACTTCTGGCATTTGCAGTTCGGTATCTTCAGCAATCAATTCATAGCCGTGTGGCTGCTTAAGATCCCGCAGCAGATTCATGGCGACGTAATAAGCCACCGTTCCGCTCGGTCGGACCAGAAGCAGCACGTACGGTTCTGGCTGACGGGCAGGGTTCGGCTGCCGAATATTCCAGGCGGTCCAGTAGTTCGACAACGCATTGGCGCCGACGAGTAATGGATTGACGTGCGGATTGAAACCCGCGAGATCCTCTTTCGTGATCGTGATGTCTTCCGGGATGAATCGAATCCCGGTCGAAGTGCATTCAATCAGGATCGGACGTCGAGATGTCCCTGACACGACATCGAACGGCACAACCTCAAACTTGCTATTGTCGTTGGCATCAGCCTGCTGAGCCGCTCGCAATCGCTTTTTGAGTTCCTTGATCTGAGTTTCAAGTTCAATCCGTTCGCGCGCAGTTCCCGTACCCATCGACGAAGCGGAAATTTCGCCTGTCATGTTTCCGAGTTTGACTTCCATTTCCTTCAGTTCGGCCTGCATCGCTGCGAGTCGCTTGGAGGCTGCGGCCTCTAACTGCTGGCGTTGAGAACGCAGTCGAGCACGTTCTTCACGGGCTTCATTCAGGCTGGCGACTTGATCCTGCCAGCGTGCCGCAAGTGCGGCTAGTTCTCGTTCTCGTTGTTCGAGGGCAACCGCGCGAACGTCGAGTGGTGGATCAGCGGGTGATTCCGCGTCCTGGGATTCGGCGGGAATTTCGATGGGCGACCATTGCGGAACAACGTCTGCCGTGGATTCGGGTTCTAACGGAGACGCGACACTCAACAGGGGCAATTGAGGCGGAGTTGCTACTTGTGCCGTCGACTGTGTCGTCACGCGATCGCGAATCATCCGTGTCGTCACCAGCAGCAGAAAAATCAACGAACCCATGGTACAGACGAGGACCGCCAGAAACGGGAACAGCGCCACGGACTGTGAACTTCTGGGTCGAGCCATAATGAAGGGGCGTCACTGGGGAAAACACATCGGAAATCGCTACGATCGATCGAGAACACTTGCTCTTGATGTGCAGATATCAGGCGGCTTTTCCTTTGACTCGCGAGGTCATCAGGTTCACGGCGGCGTTCAGGTTGAGCAACGTTTCTTCCAGAGAATCGGCGACACGAACCGAATCCAGATTTTGTGCGAGACGTTCTTCGAGTCGAACCAGTTCGGATTCTCCTTCGGTGATCTTCAGGAGCATCGATCCCTGTTCTCGAAGTTCCCGCAACTGATCTGTCATCGCGAGCGTGGCATTTTCCAGGCGATCACTCCACCCCATGGCGGCTCCGGTCAATGATTCGGTCAGTTGTGTCATTGCCACGGTCTGGCCATCGCGTGCTTCCGACAGATCTGCGTGGAACGATTGCCAGGTCTGAGAGATCAATGCGGCACTTCGCTCCTGCTGTTCGACCAGCGCGGCCTGTGATTCGGCCACCTGCCGGGCAATTGTCGCGGAGGATGTCTCAAACGCCGTCACGAATTCCGTACGGGCTGCGGAGAGTTGTTCAGCATGATCGGACAGAGCGGTGGTCAGTCCCGACTGGAAGGCCTGATCGAGTACTTCCTGCTGACGTGCCAGCGTCGACGTCCAACGATCTCGCAAGGATTCCAGTGAGGTTTGCCACAGGTCCATCTGCCAGTTGATCATCCCTTCGGTACGAGTCAGCAGTTGCGAGGCGGCTTCTGCCTCGGCATTGACCAATGGACCGGTTGGTGTCCCTGCAGCCGGAAAGAGGCAAATCAGTTGCTTGACGCCCACATCTTCGATTTCATCCAGCGTCTGCTGTTCTGCACGTTCGATCACAAACGTTCCAAACACCAGAATCATCGAGAGTGCCAGCGACAAGGCTGTCGTATCGAACGCAACTGCCAGTCCGGCCGTCACCTCGGGCAACGAGGATTCCAGTTGATCGGGAGTAATGTTCGCGATTGCCATCGTGATCCCGATCACGGTCCCCAGGAAGCCGAGAATCGGCACGGCCCAGGTGATCGTTCGGATCAGTGCATATCCATCATGCAGTCGTCCCGACGCCAGATCAGAAAGGTAGTTCAGGTGTCCTTCCAGTCCGTCGGCCGACCGACGACCGACGACGTAGTCGATCACGTCGCGAATACGCCGAACCAGTATCGATTCTTCACAGCGGCGAGCGACCAGATCGAGGTGTTCGTTGATACCCCGTGCCGTCTCGACAGCGTCGAGGCTTGTGTCGAGTTTCAGTCCGTCCAGTAGATCCGCCGCCAATGCACCTCGTTCGGCCGGGATTCGCGTCGCCTTCATAACCAGTGTGGCAATCCCGATAAAAAATAGCCCCGTCGTCGCGTACTCGATCCAGTGCGCGGTGAAATATCGAGAGATTGACTCTTGATAGATCGGAAAGAACGGGAGACCTGCATAGAATGCAAACGTGACCGCAGTCCCCCACAGCCATGCGGATGTCACGATCCCGTTGATGACTCGATCAACGATTCTCACATTCGGTGCGGACTTCGGTTTCGTCATACGAGCTGATTCCTCGGTAAACTTTGATCCGATCGGCGTAAATCCGCGAGTCGGGATCACAAACGTCAAACCAGGCTGCCAAGGCGGCTTGGCGAATTTTCTTGGAAGTTTGGATAAAATAACTCGGGCAATACCGTCGTTTCAGGCGGCCCATTCGGTAGAATCGTCAAACTCGACACCCAAGTTGAGTGAAACTGCGGCAGTTGAAAGTTGGTCAGAGTTCCAATAATGCTGAAACTCAGGAAATGATGATTTGCGAACCCTGAACTGAGTTCCGTATCCTGTAGTAACAACGGCTGATCGGGCCGGGAGCGAGTCTGAGGGCCGGAATTTCAAATAGATTCGCGGGAATCGGGGATTGGTATTTTGAAGATTCGCACGCAAGATGCAGCGATTGCCACGGAAGTGCTGGGCTATCTGAATTTTTCGGGAGGTCGGTCTGACCCGAAGTTCGAACGAAATATCAACGAACTTCTGGCAGGTGTTCCCTGGAAACAGGTTGCCGAGACATTACGAACTGTATTGGCCGACTTGCATCAGTCGTCGCCAGCGTTCACAGATTGTTCGCAGGCCGAGCAGGTGATTGCACTCACGTTTGATCGAGCGCTCCCAGCCTACCGCGAACATCATCGGGATCTGTTGTTCCACCTGAAAGACGAGGATTTCCAGCACCCGTTTTTCCTGGCCAAGGTCTTCGAAGCGGTCCTTGAGCAGGGGGGGCCATGGGACGAAGGTGATCGGATCATCGCCGATGTCTTGCGTCGGCTGAATGATTTTGCGGGATATCGTCCGATCGCCGTTCTGGAAAATGGTCGGCGGATGGACTTGTATTCCCACGAACGCTTTCGGCCGATGCCGCTTTACCTGCGCGGGGCCGGCGTCGCGAATGGTCCGTACCGGGCCGTCGTCGAACGAGCAATCGAGCTGTTACGACAAATGCCACCTCAGGTCCTGGCCGATGCCTATTTTGATCTGGACATGATGGACGAACTGGCGGTTGACCAGCGTGCCCACGATCATATTCACCCCGCGAACAAGCGGACCAATTACCTGTTTGGTGAATGGGACCCGCATCAGATTGACATCAAGGGACGATATCGCCGGTTTGTCGTCCGCAAGATGATTCTCGACGCACTGCTGGACTGGGCCGCGAAGCAGAAACGTGTCGATCCCGATGAAGTCCTTTTTGATATTGCCGCTGTCTTGTGTGGGACAATTCTGATGGCATCGTCCATCAGCGGATACGGCCCAGAATGCCACGACTCGAATGTGACGCTGTCTTCCTTGTTACCGCGCGTCGCACGTCAGCGGGACGAATTCTATACGCGACTTGTTCAGACCGCGTCCGGGGCACGCGCCAAGCGACTGGCTCGCCACACGAAATTGACACGTCAGCCGTTTGGGCACGTTCGCCAGGCACTGAACATGTTCCTGGCCCAGTACGGGGCGCAGCAGGTCCAGCGCCGACAGTTGGCGTACCTGTTTGCTCGCATGGGCTATGCAGAAGCCAGCCTCCGCCAGGCTTCGGTGATCCCTTGTGCGTCGGCTCGTTTCGAATGTGAAGTCCTGTGTCGCGCTCACACCGCTCGCCGGATCGTTGAACAGGGGAAGCTCGAAGAAACGACGCGACTTCTCGAAGAGGCTGAAGACTATCTGCATCGTGGTATTGAATGCGGTGCGCTGGTTGACCCGTGGAATGTGCTCGGTTTCCAGGGGCTGTTCCCACTGTTTTCATCGCGTGAGGACAGTGTTCCCGACCAGCGTGTCGAAATGCTGTACCACATCATGGAATCTCTGCTGGACGCCTATTCTCGTGCGTTGGAAGAAGCGGCGGCACGCGGCGACAAGGCGATCGCCAGCCGGATTTCAGCTCGCTACGAAAACCTCGCTCAGTTCTGGGATCGATTCGGAACGGTCACGGTCGAAGACCTGCCACGCGTTGCGGCTCATGAGCAACTCGACTCTGCCTCGCATGTCGCCCGTGCACTCGCAGAATGGCGTGAAGCGGGCGAGGCCACTGGTGATATTTCGTTCTGGCGATCACACGTTGACCAGTTCCAGTCGTCGAAGGCGTACGCTCAAGTTGTCTCAGCACTCCTGGAACGACGAGATCGAGTAGCGGCACTCGGATTGCTGATGCAGTGGCTGAGCCAGCATGATTCTGTCGGCCTGGAAGCGGGGCACCAGTCATTCGAAGATCTGCTGCTCTGGTGGATGGGACTCGTTGTAGAAGATGGGACGACGTCGAAAGATGATCCTTGGCCACTGGTCCGCCGCATGTTCGACTACCTTGAAGCTAACGCCGGCGAACTTTGGCAATCGCCGATCTTTCGCCAGGGAGTCATCGTTGAAGAAACTTCACGTGATTCCTGGCCCGCCAGTTCCGAAAAAAATGAGTCTGCAGAGCCTGCAGAAGTGGAAGCCGATTCTGACGACGAAGATGAACTCTTCAGCGCGGCCTATGACGAGGTTGTCTACCGTGACAGCACTGATGACGGGCAGGAAGGCCCGATCATGGATGAGCGATCACGTCTCGATGGTGATACCGAATTCGAACGTCTGGAAAAGCGACTGGACCCGCGCCTGAAGTTCTTGCGCATGATGGCCCAACTCTGGCAGATGGCGGCAACGCTGGCTGTTGAGCGTGAGCAGATGTTGAAGGGCGAATCGAAAGAAGCCAAGGCCGCGCGAACTTCTCAAACGGAATCGCTCCGTCACTGGATGGACCATGCCACGCAGTTACAAAGCGATCTGGGAAATTTGATCGACGAGTTGTGGCGCAGTGACATCGGTGAATCCGATGGCGAACATGATTCGAACATCGAATTCGATTCTCAATTGCAGGCGAAGTTGTATCTGGTTCAGTCGGGCCTGACCACATGGCTCAGTTGTCGCTCGGCGCAGTGGTGCCTGGCATGTGCCCTATCGCCAGAAGATCAGAACGTGCGCAGCACGGCGGACGATGTCCGTGTGATCGATATGTACCGCGGAATCATTCAGCGCGACGAAGTCGAAGTGCGCCGCGTTCTTCCCGGTCTGCTCAGGTCACTCCAGCGTAAGCCACTGCTATATGTTCCTCTGGAGCACGGTGGCGATCCCAAGCAGATTCTGGCAGCTCGGTCTCAGCAGATGGTCGTCCGCTTCCTGCTGGCTCATTTGCCGCAACTCGGACTGCTGCGGGAAACATGGCACTTGTTGCGAACGGCACGACATATGGAACGGGCTTCCCGTCCCATGGGAATGGCCGTCACTGAATTCGATCGACTCTTCCGGATCGCGCTCAGAAATACGCTGGAATGCGTTGTTCGGGCCTCGCGAGAATGGAAGGGGGGCCGATTTACCAACGAAGAGTTGATCGAGGTGGTTGGCGAAATCGTTGAACTCTACCTGGACCAATGGCTGGAACACAGCAGCACAATGCGGTTGTCGTCCGTCGAAGCATTGAAGGTTGAATCGGTCTGGAACGATACCGCCAAGTTCGTCAAGACGTACGGTTCCGATATCCTGAATGCTCGTGTTTTAACGCTCGGCAATGTTCGTGCGATCCTTCACAGCGGGGTCTCACGGTTCCTTGAGTACCTCGAGCAGAACGAAGATCCACTCCATCCCGTCAAGCTGCTCGAGGATCTGCGAAACGGCAAGATCGATCGCGAAGAGGCGTCAGAACATCTGCATCTCATCTACCAGGTCGTGGTCGAGAAATTCGATCGCTTCCTGGAGTACAACACGACGACGACTCAATCCGATTACGGCGAGCAGTTTTACAGTCTGCTGGATTTCCTGCGACTGGAGACGGCATATGATCGCGATGCCTGGAATTTGCTTCCTGTCGCTGTGGCACACGAAGTACTGGCCCGACAGGGGAAACCCGAGGCGGCGATCATCTGGGAAGACGTCTTTACTGTAAAGACAGAAGAGATGGCCGACACCCATCTGGAAGAACTCGAATCCCTGCAGAAGAAGTACGGAATGCGGTTACCTTCCGTGACCAATCATTTGCAGGAACGATTTGTGAAGCCGTTGGCGGTTAATCATATGCTGGCACAGATTCGTCCAGCCTGTGAAGACGCGGATGCCGGTCGGCATGACTCACCCTCGTTTCAGGCGATGCAGTCGGCCGTTGAAGAATACATCAAGACGACTTCGGGGTCAGGGCTCGATGTTCCATCGTGGCTGAAGACTCTGGAAGAAGAACTGCAGCATGTTCACGAGTCGGGTGATGCACCCGTCCCGGATGTTGAACCTCAATTGCGACTTCCATCGCCAAGCTTGAGCCTGAAAGATTTGCGTCAGCAATTGAAAGGCTGGAAGCAGCCTCCAAGCGATCGCAAGGGGAAGGCATAAGCGACGAGCCTTGGCTGAAGTTTGATGGAGCGATCCAGTAACACGTAGCGTCAACCATGGCGAACGCTGGCGACTCCCTCACTCACGCTGCGGGTTACTTTGTGAGATCACGCTTGTCCATGAAACATTCACGCTAAGCGAATCGCCGCACTCTCAGGAGAACAGTCATGATCGGCCGACCCAAAACATCAAACAATCGCAGTCGCGACGACGAAAAGCTCGGGACTGTGACAAGTCTGAATGTTGTCCGACTGATGACGCTGATGTTGATCGCGTCGGTAGCGAGTATCGACCTGGTTCAAGCGGCGCCGCCCGAAGCGGGTCCTGCTGCGAATGTCGGTTGGCGTTATGACGGAACAGGACAATTTCCCAACATCAGTCCTCTTGATGAATGGGCATCGGACAAAAACAAAAACGTCCGATGGCGTACGAACGTCGATGTTGGTGGCTATTCGTCACCCATCGTGACCGGAAACCGGATCTTCATCACTGCTGAGATGGGAATTCTGTTTTGCCTGGACCTGGCGGACGGCCACCTCTTATGGAAGAAGGATTTGTTCAGTGTCGATAGTCCGGATATTCCTAAGGAATTGTCGTCGAAACTGATGAGAGGTTGTGGCGGAGACAGCAAACAGTCCACACCGACGCCCACCAGCAACGGGCAGCTTGTCTTTTCCATCAACGCCATGGGGCTTTGTGCCTGTTACGACATGCAAGGGAATCAGAAATGGATTCAGATTCTCGAAACAGCGAGGGACGAAGAATACTTCAGTTCGTCGCCGGTCTTTCACGGTGACCGAATCATCCTGACCTGGGGCTGCCTGCTGGCGCTCGATGCAACCAATGGAAAAATCGTCTGGAAAGCAACGGAGGCCCTGCCGACGCACGGGACTCCGCTGGTCACTCGAATTGGAGAGATCGACGTCATCATTACGCCTGGTGGTAACATCGTCCGACTGGCAGATGGTGAAATACTTTGTGCAGGCTTGTTTGAGTCGACATTTACGACTCCGATCATCGTGGGTGATGTTTTGTACGTGATTGATGGCAAGCCGCGGGCGTACCGATTGCCGGATAAGATCGAAAAAGGAATGCGGCCGAAGGAACTTTGGAGCGGCAAGCTCAAGGGAGCCTTCATGGCCTCGCCGACGTATCACGACGGGTTGATTTATACGATCGAAAGTCAAAAGAGCCGAGTTCACATTCTGGATGCAAAAACAGGAACTGACGTAACGGCCCGAAACAACGAGACATCGGCGTCAACCGAATCGGGGGCTCCTGTCGAAGGATTGGCTCGAGTTCAATTCACGTATGCGAGTCCTGTCGCCACAGAGCGATCGATCTATTTCTTCGACGACTCGGGCAACACCGCCGTCTTGGAACCAGGCCGCGATCACAGGGTGAGGCGAATTAACAAACTCGACGGAGGAATCGTCGGGACGCCATTTTTCATCGATGACAAAATCATCTTTCGCACCAACGATACTGTTACCTGTATCGGCAAACAGCCATAGGAGTTCGACACTTCGTCGCAGACAAGTACGGAGCGTAGAGGCATCCAGACGCACACCGCAACCGAAGTGGGGATGCGTCGGGTTATGAGTCACGCGAAGTACGTTTCCATCGTGTATCAGTACAATGAGATCGCATTGTGACGACTCTCATTTCGTCGGTGGATGGTCTGCGAGGTCCATCAAATCGGCAATCTGCAGTTCATCGGTCATGCCGGTGTCACGCAATCCTTGAATAATCTGTTCTCGTCGTTCGACGGGGTGATTCTGGTTCAGCTTCCATTTTCCTTCGAGCTGATCGACAACAATCTCGAATCCAACAATCGCCCCAAGAAGCTTCTCGATAAATGACGTGTCAGGCGATTCCAGCGACCAGGGGCGTTCGCGTGACGACTCATAATGATCAACGGTCCGCGTGACGATTTGGCGTAGCTGATCGTGGTCTTCAATCAGTCGCAAGACGCCATAGGCATGGACGGCCACATAATTCCAGGTCGGTACGACGTTTTGAGTTTCCATCCAGCCGGGTGAAATATAAGCATGCGGTCCGTGAAAGATCGCCAGAATTTGCTGGCCGGCGGCGGACTGCCACTGCGAATTGGCGCGAGCCATGTGACCGATCAGGCTTCCGCAGGGCCCCGAATCACGATTGATCAGCAGCGGCAGGTGACTCGCAAATGGTTCGTCGGCCTGAGTCGAAATCAGCGTGGCGAAACTGTGTTGCTCCATGAAGTCGTGCAGTTTTTCGACGTCGGTTTCCAGAAAGCTCGGGGGGATATACATCGGAGTTCCAAAACGTTTGACGACGACGCGACCTGATCACAAGGGGCTGCGATATTGACTGCAGAACTGTTCCAGAGGTTCACGCAGTTCTAACAGGACCTGCATTAAGTCCGCCACGATCGCGTCAACATGGTCGAGCTGATTCTGACGGGCTGCCATTTCCAGTTCTTTGGCCCGCTCTGCAGCGGGAGTCGCCCCGATCGCCAGGAGTTCCCCTTTGAGCGAATGGGCGCGGCGCTGCAATTGATTAGCATCCCGAAGTTGAGCCGTCGATTCGATACCCGTCATTGAATCAACCAGTGTCTCGATGAATGCTCCGATGACATCGGCCAGTAGTTGCCGATCACCGTCGGTCCCTTCGAGTGCCTGATCCCAATCGATCACTGCAGTCGGTGACGTTTCCAGGTGTTCGAGAGATTCGCTCGCGGATTCGACGGCTCCCGGAAACATCACCGAAAGCTTTTCCGCAATCTGTCGGGCACGGATCGGCTTGGACAGATATTCGTCCATTCCGGATTCCAGGCAACGCTCGCGATCACCAGTCATTGCATGGGCTGTCATGGCAATAATCGGAATATGCGTTCCCAGGGGACCTTCCAATTGTCGGATGGCCTGCGTCGTTTCCAATCCATCCAATTCGGGCATCTGTACATCCATCAGAATCACATCGAATTTCTGCTCCTGCCATTTCTGAAGAGCGATGCGACCGTTCCCCGCCACGGTCACTTGATGTCCCTGTCGCGTCAGGACCCCCACCGCCAGTTTCTGGTTGGCAAGGTTGTCCTCTGCCAGCAGGATTTGCAGCGGATGAACGGCGGTTGCGGGCAACGTTGGCTCGCGGTCCCGCACTGCCAATCGCATTGTTTCCACGCCCAGCGTGGTCACGATCGCGTCGAGCAATTCGGATTGTTTCAGCGGCTTCATAAGTCGCATGGAAATCCTCAGTTGTTCGCGACGATCGGTGTCCCCCTCGCGCCCTCCTGAGGTCAACATGATGATCAGGGTCGAATCGAACTGAGGCTCGGCGCGAATCCACTCGGCCAATGTGAATCCATTGACTTCGGGCATATTCACGTCGGAAAGCAGCAGACGGATCGGCGCTCCGCGCGAGTACGAGTCGCACAGAACCTGGAACGCTTCTCTGGCTGAGGCTGCCACAACAGGAATCATTCCCCAGTTCATTAACATGTCACGCAGGATACGGCGGTTTGTGGCGTTATCGTCAACGATCAGTACTGACAAGTCTGCGATCAGATCGGTCTGCTGCCGTGCCAGTTGCAACGCGTCGGCGGCGACCCCAAACTGCGCGGTGAAGTGAAATGTGCTTCCTTCTCCCAGTTCGCTCTCGACCCAGATTCGTCCCTGCATCAATTCGACCAGTCGGGAACTGATGGCAAGGCCCAGGCCGGTTCCGCCGTACGTTCGTGTCGTCGAGCTGTCGACTTGTTGGAACTCTTCAAAAATGCAGTCGAACTTGTCGGCAGGAATACCGATGCCGGTGTCAGTCACGGAGAAGTGAAGTCGCACACCTGCCTCGTCGCGCGATTCGCAACTGACAGTCAGGACGACCTCACCCTGCGGTGTAAACTTGATCGCGTTCCCGATCAGGTTCACCACCACCTGCCGCAAACGTGCGTAATCACCGATCAACATCTGTGGAACATCGCGACTGACTTCGAAAGCAAGTTCCAGGCTGGCTCGCGACGCCCGGACGGCCAGCGACTTCATCGTATCGCCGAGTGTTTCGCGAATGTCGAACGGAGCCCGATCGAGTTCCAGTCGCCCCGCTTCGATCTTCGAGAAATCGAGCACATCGTTGATCAACGTTAACAGCGATTCGCCGGACTCGTGCACAATCGACAAGTATTCACGTTGGTTGGTGGTGAGACTCGTATCGAGCAGCAATTCCGTCATGCCGATGACGGCATTCATCGGTGTCCGGATTTCGTGACTCATGTTCGCCAGGAAATCACTTTTCGCCTTGCTCGCAGCGTCCGCAGCCTCCTTGGCATGCCTGAGTGCCTCTTCGGCCCGTTTACGATCAGAGACATCCCAGAACATTCCCTGGATGCCGATGATCTGTCCCTCAGCGTCCCTGACAGGACATTTCAATGTCTGAATGTAGTATCGCTGCCCATCGGGTTGAACGATTTCCTCGACGTCCTCAATGGTGACGCCCGCCGTCAGAATCTCAACATCGTCGCGACGAAACTTGGTTGCGAATTGTTCGGGAAATAATTCGAAGTCGGTTTTGCCGGAAAATTTTTCGACCGGGATACCGATGGTTTCGCAGAATCGCTTGTTGCCAAATACGAAACGGAACTTATCGTCTTTACGGAAGACACTGAGCGGCAAACTTTCGACCAGCGATTGATAATGTGCTTCCGACGCACGAAGTGCCTGCTTTGCGGCGACACCGTCAGTTACATCCCAGAACAGAACCTGAACGCCAACGATTTCGCCGAGTTCGTTGCGGATGGGTGATTTCACCCGATCGATGATCCGAACTTCATGATCCCCGAGCACTGTTTCTTCAATGTCATGTAAGACGTCACCGGTTTCAACGACGCGACGATCATCTTCGGCGTATTTGCGGGCGATTTCGATCGGGAACAGATCGAAGTCGGTCTTACCCAGGACAGCATCCGGAGTCACAGCATGCAGTTTGCAGTAACGGCGGTTGGCAAAAGTCCGGCGGCCTGCCAAATCTTTATGGATGACGTTCAGAGGGAGATCATCGGCAAGAGCCTGGTACGCAATTCGGGCCTCGTCCAACGTCGACGCGCCACGGTTTTGCGCAGTGATGTCAGTCGCCAGCAGACAAATGCCGCTCGAATCACTCGCTGCCGTCTGCATACGGGACAGTCGAACGTTCAGCCAGCGAACCTGACCATCGGGGCGATTGATCCGCAAATCAATGGTGCCATTTTTTAGATTCGTCGTTGCGTCAACTGCTACCTGAAAGGAACGACGATCCTGCGGATGAATGACGTCTTGAACCATACGACCTGAATTCTGAATCTGCAACAGGCTTGTCCCGATGACCGTTTCAGCCGCGGGGTTCAGATACAGGAATCGAGTCGCGTCACTGTTCAGAATAGAAACGAGATCATGTGTCCCGGCGAGGATGAACGCCAGCGCATCATTCCATTGCGCGAAGAGTTCCTGCGATTCGGGAACGCCATGTTCTGACATTTCGCTTCACTCTGAGAAAGGGGACGAACATCGACCGAATCAGGGCCTGATCGTGTCCCGCTTTCGGGCACTTGGCAAGCCTCGATACGCATCGTCAGCAATGATAGAGGGACTTTCGCCAGAACCGAAATCCACTTTGATTTCGGTATTCCGCAGGTGTGGTTGAGTAAGGATTCCGTTTATGACTGTTGTATCGTCGCAGGTGGCAGAAGTCGTCGCGGTCAAAGGACTTTAATGATCACGGCCGTGACGTCGTCCTTCTGCGGAGAACCCGCGGCGAATTCACGGACATCCTGACAGAGTCTAACAAGAATCTGGCTGGCCGACAGGTGTTGATTCCGCCGTACCGATTCCATGGTCCCCGTCCAGCCAAATAAGTCAGTCGGCCCTTCGGGCAGTCGAGTTCCCGATGTCTGTTCCATGATGCCGTCCGTTGCGAGAACAATCAGATCCCCCGGTTGCAGGGGGATTTCACGAGAATTCTCGTAAGCGGCCGCCTCAAAAACTCCCAGCACCGTTCCAGTACTGTTTAGCTGAGTTACTTCATCAGAGTGGAACAGGATATTCGCCTGGTGACCTGCCGAAGCGTACTGGATGACTCGGCGATTCGGGTCGATTCGCACCGCAAACAGCGTTACGAACATCCCGTCGGGCAGATCGTTGGCCAGGACTTTATTCAGCCGCTGCAACACCTTGCTTATATCGGTTTCGTAGCTGAGGATCGTCCGTAATGATGCTCGTGTTTCCACCATTTCCAGCGCGGGACCAAGACCATGACCGCTGACGTCCCCGACCACGACGGTGAGTGATCCGTCGGGACCGGGAATATAATCATAATAGTCACCGCTGGTTAAACTGCTGGGATGGGTGACCCCTGAAATGTCGAATCCTGCCAGTGTCGGGTCACACTTGGGGTACAGGGCCATTTGCACGGCTCGCGCGGCACGCATTTCATGCTCCGCTTTTACGAGTTCAATGCGTGCCCGAACATCTCGAAACGTAACGACGACTCCAACCGTGTCACCGTTCTCACGTAGCGGTGTCGCCACATACTCGACGGGAATGATCGAGCCATCGCGACAGCGAAACTCGGCGTCCGAGACTTGGCGTGCTTCACCGCCGCTCATGACGGCCGTGACGGGACATTCCATCAGCTCGCCCGTCCGATTGATGACGAACGATTTGCGGCATTTCCCCAGCAATTCTTCAGGCGCATATCCCAGCAACCGCTCCACGGCGGGATTCACAAACGTCACTCGCCCCTGATTGTCCAGACCGCAAATGCCATCGCCAGCAGAACTGAGAATGGATTCGTAGCGA
Organism: Planctomycetota bacterium; assembly: GCA_037146815.1. Taxonomy (GTDB): domain Bacteria; phylum Planctomycetota; class Planctomycetia; order Planctomycetales; family Planctomycetaceae; genus Schlesneria. The sequence goes on along the minus strand of JBAWWJ010000108.1, from coordinate 10,189 downwards.
CGTCGCAATGATTCAATCTCCCGACGCGCGTTGATACGGTCCGAGATATCTGTCGAAATCCCTGCAACCGCAACAACGCTACCCACTTCATCTCGTAACGGAAATTTCACAGAGATATAGGTGTGCGGGCCATCGGCATGGGGTGCGACTTCTTCGCACTCAAGGATCGCTCCTGTCTCCACAACGCGTTCGTCGTTGTCGCGAAATCCTGTCGCCATTTCGGGTGAAAAAAGATCAAAGTCCGTCTTGCCGATAATTTCACACCGGGAAATGCCAAAGAGTTGTTCGAAACGACTGTTCACAAGAATGTAGTGAAAGTGACAATCTTTCACATAGATCACAGTCGAGGTATTGTCGACGATCTGCTGGAGCAAGCTCGACAGTTCAGATCCCATGACCAACGGTGCGATGTGGAGCATATCCTCCCCCAGAACTGGTGGAGACGCATCCGATGCGTCGGTACGACACGGAGTAAAACTTCACCCTGACCGTCGCAAGTATACCGCTGCCACGGTCGGATTCAATTGGACCGGAATCACCACTTAACTTCTTGGTGGCCATAAGATTAGCTTTTTGAATCAATTGCCGCGGCGACGTTGCGGAATCGCGCGTTTTTGCCACGAATTGACAGACGTGACCGGTCTTCTGTCCACGAAAGACCTGCCCGTTCGTTTCGTCGCTATGCCTGGTGCGTTAGATTATTAGCTGGCTTTGTCCGCATTCATGCTAGGACAGTCCACTTCGATCGTCGTCGTCATGAGTATCAGGAGATCTCCATGCGCCAAATTGCCGGGCTGGTTTCAATCGTCATACTGTCATCGACGGCTTACGCCGACAATTGGGCTCACTGGCGAGGGCCAACAGGGAATGGTGTTGCCATGAATTCAACGCCTCCGACCGAATGGACGTCCACGAAAAACATCAAATGGAAAGTTGCTGTTCCCGGCAAAGGAGCTGGATCTCCGATCATCTGGGGAAATCGCGTCTTTATTACGACGGCAGTGCCGGAAGGGGCAAGTGGGAAAGGTGGTTTGGCAACTCTTCAATTCAAATTGCTTTGTTATGACCGCAACGATGGCAAGCTGATCTGGGAACAGACAGCGACAAAGGCCAAGCCACATCAGGAAACGCATGCCACAAACGGCTTTGCCTCGGCGTCTCCCTGTACCGATGGCGAACGCGTTTACGCGCACTTCGGGTCGCGGGGTTTGTTCTGTTACACCCTCGATGGAAAGCTCGTCTGGAAGCGTGACGATTTTGGAAAGATGGACACGCTGAATCGGTTCGGCGAAGGGAGTTCACCGACACTGGCTGGAAACAAGATTCTCGTGCCATGGGATCATCAAGGTCCTTCAGCTCTGTATGCACTCGACAAACTGACCGGTAAGACGATCTGGAAGGAAGTTCGCGAAGAACCGACATGTTGGGCGACTCCGCTCGTTGTCGACAACGGAGGGCAAAAGCAGGTGGTGATGAACGGGCAGAACTTTGCCCGCAGTTACGATCTTGAAACCGGTAAGGAACTGTGGCGATGTTCTGGACAAACCAAACGACCAGTGGCATCAGCCGTTGCCGCAAACGGAATTGTCTATGTTGCGAGCGGTTTTCAAGGGGCGTTTATCGGTGCCTTTCTCCCATCAGGTAAAGGTGACATCAAGGGGACAAATCAAGTCGTCTGGACAATCGACCACGATGCTCCCGATATCGCCTCGCCATTATTGACGACCACAGGACGCCTGTACTTCCACAAAGGAAAATCAGGACAACTATCATGTGTTGATGCCGCTACCGGAAAACCACATTACGTGGCGAAACGTGTTGAAGGAGTCGACAGCACCTACGGTTCGCCGATCGAAGCGGGCGGACATGTTTACCTCACAGGGCGGTCAGGAAATATCGTCGTCATTAAGGACTCAGATGAGTTGACGGTGGTCTCCAACAATCCCATGGACGAAATCCTGGACGCAACTCCGGCACCTGTTGACAGTGAACTCTTCGTTCGCGGCGATCAACACTTGTTCTGTATTTCCAACAAGAAATAGCACGAAACGGAGGCCAGCCATGTCTCGGAACCAGAGCGAGCAGTCTTGATTCCGCGACTTTTGCTGGACCATCGGAGTAAGTGCGAAGGCTCCGGTCGGGGATTCAGGTTACTTCCAAACGCTGCGGGCAATCACGTGCCTTGCGTTACCTTGGTGTGACAGTTGCTTCAACTGATTAGCTTCTGAAAAAGCGGACGTACCACTTGTCGATCCAAAGGCTGAACCGGTCCAGATACAGATAGACGACGGGGGTTGTGTACAGTGTCAGCATCTGACTGACAATCAAACCACCGACAATGGCGACCCCGAGGGGTTGACGCAATTCGGCACCATCGCCCGTTCCGAGTGCCAGCGGCAGACCGCCCAGAAGGGCCGCCAGTGTGGTCATGGTAATCGGCCGGAACCGCAGAATGCACGCTGAAAAAATCGCTTCTTCGGGAGACTTTCCATGGTGCCGTTCTGCTTCCAGGGCGAAGTCAATCATCATGATTGCGTTCTTCTTGACGATCCCGATCAGCAGCAGAATGCCAATCATCGCCATCACGTTGAGTTCCATCTTGCAGTAAAGCAGTGCCAGCAACGCTCCCACCCCGGCGGATGGAATGGTCGACAGGATTGTGATCGGGTGAATATAGCTTTCGTACAAGATTCCCAGCACGATGTAGACTGTTACCAATGCTCCCAGAATCAGCAGCGGCATCGATGTCAGTGAGTCCTGGTATGCCAATGCCGCCCCCTGGAACTTTCCCTGAATACTTTCGGGCATGCCGAGATCGCGGGTTACCTTTTCAATCTTAGGAACGACGTCACCAAGCGACGTTCCTGACGCAAGATTGAAAGAAATTGTTACTGAGGGAAACTGCCCGGAGTGATTCGCGGAGAGGGCGGTATTCACCGACGACGGACGATAGAGCGTCGATAACGGAATCTGTTCGTCGTTCAGTCCGCGTACAAAAATATGTTTGATCGATTCGGGGTTCTGCGAGAACTCGGATTCGACCTGCATGACCACGCGATACTGATTCAGCGACTTGTACATCGTGGAGACTGGGCGCTGCCCAAATGCGTCATATAGCGTATTGTCAATCGTAAACATGCTGACGCCCAGACGTGCTGCGGTATCACGATCAATATTCAACCGCGTCTGCAAACCGCGGGTCTGCTGATCAGAAGTCAGGTCTGCCAGTCCGTCAATCTTGCGCATCGCGGCCAGCAGCTTGACACTCCATTGCGACAGTTCGCCGAGACTGTCTCCTCGCAGGGTGTACTGATACTGAGCCGCACTCTGCCGCCCGCCAATGCGCAGATCCTGAACAGGTGTCAAAACCAGCGTGGCCCCCGAAAGTTTACTCGCTTCTTTTCGAATGCGATCGATAATCTTGTCGGCTCGATTACGTTTGCGTTTCCCCAGATCAAAGAACGAGCCTTTGTCGTCCGCCAACGTCCGCTCATCAATCGGCTTCAGAGCCACGAACAAGCGGGCGGAATTACTGGCGCCCCCACCGCCGAACTGGCCACCGATTGACGAGGTGACATTCACAACATCGGGATCGGCAGTGATGATCGCGCTGTATCTTTGAAGCAGCGCGGTCATCGATTGATACGAGGAATCTTGATCAGCCTGCAGGCTTCCTGTGAGTCGCCCCGTATCCTGTTGAGGGAAAAAACCGGTCGGAATGATCGTGTACAGATAAACTGTGAACCCGATCGTGGAAACAGTGACAAGCAGTACGAGGAACTGAAATCGCAAGACAATCCGCAGTGACCACTCGTAGATCTTCAAAATCGCATCGAAGAACCACTCGCTGGCATGGTAAAGCGAGCCATGCCGCTGATCCTTGTGCGATTTCAATAAAGCGGCGCACATCATGGGAGTCGTGGTCAAGGAAACGACGAGTGAAATGACAATTGCAACGGACAATGTCACAGCAAACTCGCGGAACAGGCGACCGACATAGCCACTCATCAACAGAATCGGAATGAAAACCGCAATCAGAGAGACGCTGATTGATAGTACCGTAAAGCCGATCTCGCGAGCCCCGAGTAGCGATGCCTGCAGCGGCGTAAGACCCGCTTCCAGATGACGCGTGATATTTTCGATCACGACGATCGCATCGTCGACGACAAATCCCGTAGCAATCGTCAGAGCCATCAGCGAAAGATTATCCAGGCTGTAGCCCGCCAGATACATGAATCCGAACGTGCCAATCAGCGATACAGGTACAGCGACACTCGGAATCAACGTGCTGCGCACATCTCGTAAGAACAGGAAGACGACCAGGATCACCAGACCAACCGAGATCATCAGCGTGAATTGAACTTCGTGCAATGAGGCACGGATCGTGCCGGTCCGATCCATTGCCACGGTCAATTCCATATCGGCCGGAATCTGGGCATCGAGTTGCGGCAGGATTTCGCGAATGTGATCCACGGTTTCGATGATGTTGGCGCCAGGCTGCCGAAAGATCACGACCGAAATCGCGGGCTTACCGTTCAGCAGACCAAACGCCCGGACATCCTCAACAGAATCGGTTACCGTCGCCACGTCACCCAGCCGCACGGGCGCGCCATTTCTGTAAGAAACAATCAACGATTCATATTCGCTCGCCAGAAACAACTGGTCCGTTGATGTGACGGCCCAGGCACGGTCGCCGCTGGCAATTTGCCCCTTGGGGCGGTTCGCATTCGCAGCCCCCAGGACCGCTCGTACATCTTCCAGGCCAATCCCGAAATGGTTCAGTACTGTTGGATTAACATCGACTCGCACTGCAGGAGCGGAACCGCCGCCGATACTGACTTGACCAACGCCCTGCACTTGAGCCAGTCGCTGAGCCAGAATTGTTGCCGCGGCGTCGTACATCATCGGCTTCGTATGCGAATCCGATGTGATCGCGATGATCATGATCGGTGCATCGGCGGGGTTCACCTTCCGGTAGGACGGATTGTTCGGCATATTCGCGGGCAATTGACCGCGTGCAGCATTGATTGCCGCCTGAACATCGCGTGCGGCTGCGTTGATGTCCCGGTTCAGATCGAACTGCATTGTGATTGACGTCGAGCCAAGCGAACTGGCCGAGGTCATCTCGGAGATACCAGCGATTCGTCCGAACTGCCGTTCCAGTGGCGTGGCTACGGCGGACGCCATCGTTTCCGGGCTGGCCCCGGGGAGTGCCGCATTGACACCAATCGACGGATAATCAACCTGCGGCAGGGAAGAAACGGGCAGCATCCCGTAGCCGAGTATTCCCGACAGCGTGATTGCGATCGTCAGTAATGTCGTCGCAACGGGTCGGTCAATAAACGGGGTCGAGAGGCTCATTCGGTTCCCTCTTCGACCTGAACGGCCACAGCCCGCCTGAGAAACCTGGAACCAATCCAGTCGAACCAGAGATAGATCACGGGTGTCGTGTAGAGTGTCAAAAGCTGGCTGAAGATCAATCCGCCGATGATTGTAATCCCCAGTGGCCGCCGAAGTTCGGAGCCGACGCCATTCCCGATGGCGAGCGGAACGGCACCCAGCAGCGCTGCCATGGTCGTCATCATGATCGGCCGGAATCTGAGCAGGCACGCTTCATAGATCGCATCGCGTGGCGTCATCTGCAGATTGCGTTGCGCATCCAGTGCGAAGTCGATCATCATGATTGCGTTCTTTTTCACTATCCCGATCAACAGGATGATCCCGATCAGCGCAATCACGCTGAGGTCGATCTGACAGATCATCATCGCGACGAGTGCACCGACCCCTGCCGACGGGAGAGTCGACAGGATCGTGATCGGATGAATATAGCTTTCGTACAGAATCCCCAGCACGATATAGACAGTAACGAGAGCAGCCAGAATCAGAAGCGGGGTATTCTTGAGCGAAGCTCGAAAGGCTTCTGCGGTCCCTTGAAACGCGGTGACGATCCCTTTGGGAAGCCCGATCACTTCCTCGGTGCGGGCAATCTGGTCGACCGCTTCGCCAAGTGAAACACCCGGCGCGAGGTTGAACGAAACGGTGACGACGGGGAATTGCCCCTGATGATTGATCGCCAGCGGAAACTGTGATTCTTCCACTCGCGTAAAGCTGCTGAGCGGTACCATTCCACCACCGGGAGGATGAATGTAAACCTCATGAAGGTCGCGAGGATCATTCCGGAATTCCGGTTTAACTTCCAGAACCAGGCGATACTGATTCAACTGCGTAAACATGATCGAAACTTGTCGCTGTCCGAATGCGTCGTAGAGTGCATCGTCGATCATTTGCGGAGTAATTCCCAGTCGCGATGCTGTGTCGCGATCGATAACAACGCGAGCTTGCAGGCCATCATTCTGCTGGTCACTCGCCACATCCCGCAGTTGCGGCAATTCCTTTAATTTGGCAATAAACCGGGGAGCCCATTCCCCCAACTCCTTTGCATCAGGAGATTCCAGGCTGAACTGGTACTGAGTCCGGCTGACTCGCGTTTCCACGGTCAAATCCTGAACCGGTTGCATAAAGAGCGTGATGCCCGTGATCTCCGCCAGGCGCGGCTGTAAGCGTCGAATTACATCCTCGGCCGTGGCATGATGCCGGTCTTCCAGCGACTTCAGATTGATCTGGATGCGACCATTGTTCAGCGTGGTGTTCGTGCCATCGATCCCGATGAAACTTGACAGACTGGCAACGGCAGGATCTTCCATGATCGCTTTGTTCAGCTCCAGTTGTCGCGTCGCCATCGCATCAAACGAAATGTTCTGATTGGCTTCCGAGATGCCCAAGATGACTCCGGTGTCCTGCACGGGGAAAAATCCCTTGGGGACAATGACATACAGATACGCGGTGGCGAACAGCGTCAGCACGGAAACAATCATCGTCATCGCCTGCATTCGCAGGACAATTCGCAATGTCCAACCGTATAGTCGAATCACGCCGTCGAACGCTGCTTCGGAGGCTCGATAGGCCCAACGATGTTGCGACTTCGGTTTATGCCGCAGCAGTTTTGCGCACATCATGGGAGTCAGTGTCAGTGATACGACAGCTGAGATCAGGATCGTCACACTGAGCGTCACCGCGAACTCGCGGAACAACCGGCCGACGATATCTCCCATGAAAAGCAGGGGGATCAACACGGCGATCAGGGAAACACTCAGCGAAATAATGGTGAAACCGATCTGCTGAGCCCCTTTCAAGGAGGCTGCCAGTGGAGACTCACCTTCTTCAATGTATCGCATGATGTTCTCAATCATCACGATCGCGTCGTCGACAACGAAGCCCGTCGAAATGGTGAGCGCCATCAGCGTCAGGTTGTTCAGGCTGTAGTTCAGCAGATACATCACCCCGAACGTTCCGATCAACGACAGCGGAACTGCGACGCTAGGGATGATCGTGGCAGAAACGTTTCGCAGAAACACAAAGATCACCAGCACCACCAGGATCACAGTCGTGATCAATTCTCGCTGGACATCTTCGACAGAAGCCCGGATGGTTACCGTCCGGTCGGTCAAAATCTTAACTTCAACGGCGGAAGGGAGTGACTCACTCAGTTGAGGCAGCAGTGCCTTAACGTTGTCCACGACTTCAATGATGTTGGCACCTGGCTGTCGCTGAATATTCAGAATGACTGCAGGTTGGTCATTCATCCAGGCCGCCTGACGCGTGTTTTCTGCTCCGTCGATGATATCAGCGACGTCCGCCAGTTTGACTGAAGCATCGTTGCGGTGGGCGACGATCAGTTTCCGGTACTGTTCGGCGGTGAACAACTGGTCGTTCGCACCGATCGTGTAGGACTGCCGTGTACCATCGAAACTCCCTTTGGCTTGATTGACGTTCGCGGCAGCCAGCGTTGTTCGAATGTCTTCCAGATTCAGTCCGAGCGACGACAACGCTGTTGGATTGGCCTGAATACGAATCGCGGGCTTCTGTCCCCCGCTGATGCTCACCATTCCGACCCCAGGCAACTGGGAGATCTTTTGAACCAGTCGGGTATCAGCCAGATCTTCCACTTTGAAGAGTGGCAGTGACTTGGAATAGAGTGCAAGAGTCAGGATTGGGGCATCGGCGGGATTGGTCTTGGTGTAGATGGGAGGATTCGGCAGGTCACGTGGAAGAAACGTTGAGGCCACGTTGATCGCTGCCTGAACCTGTTGAGCTGCGACATCAATGTTGAGTTGCAGGTCAAACCGCAACGTGATGACCGAACATCCCTCGGAACTGGTCGAGGTCATCTGTGTCAGCCCCGGTACCTGGCCGAACTGTCTTTCCAGCGGCGCCGTGACCGACGAAGCCATGACATCGGGCCCAGCGCCCGGATAGAACGTCAGCACCTGAATTGTCGGGTAGTCCACCTGAGGGAGTGCCGAGACGGGCAATTGGCGGTAGGCCATCATACCTGACAACAGAATCGCCACCATGAACAAAACTGTCGCCACCGGCCTCAAAATGAAGGGCCGCGACAGATTCATGGCGTCTCCCTGGGCGGAGTTGCATCATCTTGAGGCGGCATTGAATCAGCCACTGTCTCGCAGGATGTCTTCTCTTTCTGACCACCCGTTTCACGAGAGGCTGGCTCTGTGGCTGCGGTGCTGGACTTCTGCGGGTGCGATGTCCCTTCTGTCGAGGGTGTCGCCGAACGAGGTGATTCTTTCTTGTCAGAATTTTCTCCCCCCTTCTTGTCACCCTTCTCTGCCTTGTCAGGGTTGGGAGCGTCTTTGTCGCGAGGAATGACCTTCGCACCGTTCTGCAATTTATCGATACCATCGGTGACAACGACTTCGTCCGCTTCGAGGCCCGCTTCGATGGGGGTCTCACCTCCTTCGCTGTCACCCGTTTCGACGTTTCGCAACTCGACCGTTGCTTCCTTGTCGACCACCTTGACCACATAGACAAACTTCGAAGCCGGGCCACGCTGAACTGCAGCAGAAGGGACTACGATGGCATCTCGGCGCGTATCCACCAGCAATCGAGCGTTCACGAACTGATTCGGGAACAGCATGTTGTCTTCGTTTTCAAATTGCGCCTTGATCCGAACAGTCCCGGTCGTCGCATCCACCTGATTATCAATCGCCAGCAACTTACCGCTGGCAAGTTTCACCTTGAAATCGCGATCAAACGCGTCAACATTGAGCACTTCGTCCTGTTTTGCCCGTCGCTGGACCCGAAAAATTTCGTCCTGAGGAATCGTGAAAACGACGGCAATCGGTTGCAACTGTGTAATGACTGCCATTCCATTCGGATCATTCGCCCGAACGATGTTTCCCTGATCGACGATTCGCAGTCCGATGCGTCCGGAAATCGGAGCGGTGATCTTACAGTAAGAGAGTTGAAGATTGGCGTTCGCGACGGTCGCTTCGTCTGTCTGAATGCTGGCCATTGTCTGCTGAACCAGCAATGCCTGGTCGTCGTATTCCTGAGCCGAGATCGATTTGTTCGCAAGCAATCCTTCGTAACGACTGAGCGTCATCTTGGCCGACTTCAAGATCGCGTTATCACGGGCCAATTGTCCTTCGGCTTGAGCAAGCTGTACTTCGAATTGACGCGGATCGATTTCGGCAAGCAGTTCGTTTTCGCGAACCATCTGACCTTCGGTGAAGGCGACATGTTTCAGTTCACCCTCCACACGCGTCCGCAAGGTTACGGTCTTGAACGCTGTGACTGTCCCCAAACCTGTCAGGTAGAGCGGCATATCACATTTGCGAACTTTGGCCGTCGTCACGGGCGTAATCCGTGGCGGCCTTGCCGCGGGGGCTTTGTTTCGAGCCAGAATCGGATCCAGCCAGGGAAGCCAGACCGCCTGATACTTCCAGCCGGCATAACCGATTCCGCCGAGAACCCCGAGTGTCACCACAGCCTCGATAATGGCCCCGGAAATCCCTTTGTTACGGGCTGGCCGAGTACTTTGCGGCGTCGACGCGACTGCTCCAGCCCCCGCAGCAGTGGCGGGAACCGTTTGATCTTTCACCACATCAGGTGGAGAAACCGGCGGGATGGTACTCATTCAGGTGAGACCTCAATGCGGCAGCTCAGGGAGGCAAAACATGCAGGACTGGAATTGTAATCAAATCGATGGGCGAATGCCCGAGAGAAATACCTGAATTCAGGTTAAGTCAGCGCTGGTCGAATCGCAATTTCGGCCGCGGGGTGGCCCAGCTTGCTTCTGTATAGACTGGGGACATGGGTGACAGGTGTT
>JBAWWJ010000107.1:0-27134 GCA_037146815.1 Planctomycetota bacterium | reverse complement strand
CGAGAATTGATGGTGGGCCGGCGCGGCGAAGCGCCACTGGTCCCACCCTACATCCCGCCCAGCTTCAAAAAGGCATTGGCCCTGGAATTGGTTTCCGCTGGGCTCGCCCCAGCGGGACCCGCAACTGCAAGCTACACATGAGTCATCGATACCCGGAAACTGCTCTCCACCCGGTTCGACCGGGTGGGAGCAACGACTCCCCATACCAAACAACTCTCTAAACAATAGCCCCGCCGCATCGAGTGACACCTTCGTATCAATCCTGAATACGGACGACTTCAGCGACGAATGAAGAATGGCAAAGGCCCCAATTTCAACATGACTGTTTCCCGAGACGACTTTCTGCCGACAGCGAATCTGGCAGCGCTGCGATGCCGTGCCGAACTGTTGAAAGTGATCCGCCGCGTCTTTGATGATGCCGGTTATTTTGAAGTCGAAACGCCGATCCTGTCGGCCGATATCGTTGTTGATGCGTGGCTGGAACCATTTGTCGCCGATTTTCTTCCCTCGCCCCGACAGTGGTCTCAACCGGGCCAGCCGAGATATCTGCAGACGTCTCCAGAATTCGCGATGAAGCGATTGCTGGCTGCGGGAGCAACGGCGATCTATCAGTTGGGAAAAGTCTTTCGCAATGGAGAAGTCGGGCAGCGGCATAACCCTGAATTCACGATGGTCGAATGGTATCGCGTCGGCGATGATCATCTGGCTCAAATGCAATTCACCGAGAAACTCGTTCGGGCCGTGTTTGCTGCGGCAGACGAGTTTGGTGCCAGCGTGACCAGGGGACGTAACAACTCTGCGAAGTCGGCTCCCGTGGCTCGCTTCCCCAGACTCTACCAGGCAACCGATCAGACGGAACTGGTCGTGAGTCACGAGTGGGACTCACGAAGAACAAACCTTGCCCATCGCGTGGCTTCGCCCGACGGTTTTGAACGACTGACTTATGACGATGCCTTTGAAAAACATGCCGCGTGTCGAGTACTGACATGTGAAATGCCGCAACTCGTGGCCATTGCGGAAGCCCGAGGGTTGGTTCCTCCACCGGGCATCGCGTCCGATGATCGGGATGGCTGGCTGAACTGGCTGCTGGCCGAACTGGTCGAGCCAAATCTGGGACGGGACCGGCCGACGTTTCTGTACAACTACCCCGCTAGTCAGGCGGCACTGGCTCGAACAAACTCGCCAGACAGTGGACCGGCGGTCGCAGAACGGTTCGAGTTGTATATTGACGGAGTCGAGCTCTGTAACGGATATCACGAGCTGACTGATGCGTCGATCCTGCGTCAGAGGATTGTCGAGCAGTCTGCGTTACGGTCTGCGGCGGGCCTGCGGCCACTTCCCGCGGACAGCCGATTGCTGCACGCGATGGAGAGCGGGTTACCGGCCTCATCAGGGAACGCGCTGGGAGTCGATCGCCTGATCATGCTGGCACTGGGGGCCACCGAACTATCCGATGTCATCGCATTCCCGTTTGATCGAGCTTAGACTGTCGCCGTCTGTTTCCTTCCTCGATCTGGTGTTTCATGCGTTTCTGGTTCTGGGTCTGCCTGCTCGGTGGCGTTGTGGGGACACAGGTTTTCCTGTGGTTCACGGCAATCCCATTGGGTGTACCCGGAGAATGGACTTGGCAGCGTCTTCCAGCCGAACCCGATGCCGCGTGGAATTTGTCGGGACTGGCCGCCGCAGCGATCCTTTATGTTCTATTCGTCGAAGCGGGAGCCCGGCGGCTCAAGAAACCGGGGCCATCCAGATTTCGCTCGATGGAACTGGCAAGCTGGCTGACAGCGATGGTCGCGGTCTCAGTCACCTGGTTGTGGCTGGTCCAGGAATGTGCCCCGATCCGAAACCGGCTGGGGAAGTCTGCCTTCGTCCTGTATTACACCGGTTCCTCAGGCTATTTCACGCGTGCCCGTTACGAAAACGCGGATCCACAGAAGTTTCTGGAAGAGTACGAAGCGTTGATGAAGGAAGGGGATGTGCTGCACGTAGGAACACACCCCCCCGGACTCTTTCTGGCGTTTCACGGAATGATTGCCCTATGTCAGCAATCGAGTCTGCTGGCTGAGCTCCTTGATGCAACCCAACCCCCGTCATTTCGCGAAGCGTGTGACGTGATCGCACAAAATGCCGCTCGCAAGGCAGGGCGTCCGCTGTTGCCATTGGACCGACGAGTCCTGTGGCTGGCGACGCTACTGGTGCTGCTGGCAAGTGCGTCTGCGGTCGTCCCGCTGTTTGCTCTGATCGCGAAGGCGCACGATGTCGTTACCGCATGGCGCGTTGCGGCCTTATGGCCTGCGGTTCCGGCCGTGGCAGTGTTCATTCCCAAATCGGATGCTGTCTATGCACTGATTGGATTGCTGATCGTCAGTAGCTGGCTGGCATCGACTCGCCGTCAATCCCTCGTTCTGGGTTTCCTCACAGGCCTGCTGGCCTGGTGCGGGTTGATGATGAGTCTGGCGTTTCTGCCGGTCCTGCTGTTCACGGCGATCATCGGATGGAACTGGGACCTGCTGCGACGTCCCCGACAATCCAACGCTGATGACCGGGGGAGCGCGACTGCGCCGCAGTCATGGAGCGTCCTCTTTCAATCCTGGATTGCGGCCAGACCGCCCTGGCAGTCGGTGGCCTCGGGTGTCGCCGGTTTTCTGATTCCCACACTGCTGCTGGGGTGGTGCTTTCGAATCAATCTGTTTGTTGTCTGGTGGTTGAACTACCGTAATCACGCGGGATTCTATGCGAAGTTTCCTCGCACCTATTGGCAATGGCTGCTGGAGAACCCGATCGAACTGGCGTTTGCTGCAGGGTGGCCCGTTGCATTTCTGGCAATCATCGTCATCGTGTCCTCTATCCGGCAGAGGCGATTGTGGAATCATCCACTGACATTCCCTGTCGTCCTGGTCTGGGGAGCACTCTGGCTGAGCGGCAAGAATTCCAGCGAAGCAGCCCGGCTGTGGATCGTGTTTCTACCATGGCTTGTCTGGCTGGCAGCCGACTCTCTTTCGCAAGGGGATCGAGACGAATCGCGCTGGTGGTGTCGGCGTTCGACGCTGGTGTTGGTACTTCAACTGATCGCCAGTACACTCACGGTGACACGTGTCAGTGGATTTGATCTCTGAGGATCACCCGATGCATGTGACACATGCTCGCCAGAGAATCATCCGAACAGGTAAAAATCACAATGATAAATCGCGTTCGATCTGCCATTGCAGGTGTCGGTCTACTCCTGATCATCGGTTGTGCCGACCCGGTCAATGTGGCGAACTTCGACCGGATTCAAACCGGCATGACGGTCAAGGAAGTCGAAGAGATCATGGGTGGCAGCCGTCCAGAATCATACGAAACCTTAAAGACATGGCGCGGCTCCAAGTCGCACACGATTACGATTGAAATCGACGACCGCGGCCTGGTCGTCAACAAAACTCGCGACGGTTTTTGAAAGTTGCGATGAAGGCGACTTGGCAAGCGGCATCGACTTATCGCTTTTGAAACAGGTCGGACACAACCAGATTCTCAATCAAAGTCCGCAGCTTGTAGCCGTCCGGTTTGCTTGCGGTCGCGATCGCTTTGATCTGAGCGGCATCGTCGATCGTCATGACTCGACGTAATGAATAGGTCGCCAGCTGCTCTACGAACGCCTCCGCAAACCGATCGAGTTCCATCGCCAGCAGCAGCTTGAAGTCGTCGGCTCCCTGAAAGGCCTTGCCATCCGCCAGCGACCCGCTGGCGTTCACAGGAGGATTGGCCCCTTGTCCCGCAGTGACTCGCTCTTCAGTGCGCCAGCTTCCGATCGCATCGAAGTTTTCAAAAGCAAAACCGAGCGGATCGATCTTCTGATGGCAGGATGCACATGTCGCATGTGTCGCGTGGGCATCGAGCTGCATACGGATCGTTGCCTTGGGCTTGTCACTGGGAGTCGGAGCGAGTGGTTCGACGTTGGGTGGTGGTGGGGGAGGAGTTCGGCCGAAGATCGATTCGGAAACCCAGACGCCTCGATGGACAGGACGATGCCGAGTCCCATCCGATGTCAGCGACAGAATGGATGCCTGAGTCAGCAGCCCGCCGCGATGATCTTCCAGCCGCAGGTTCACTTTCTGAAACCCCGATTGAGCGGGCTGCGGCAGTTTGTAATGCGTCGCCAGGCGCGGATTCACCATCGTCCAATCGGAAACGAGAAACTCACGCAATGAGAGATTCTTCGAAAAGACTTCTCGGAAGAACTCCAGCGTTTCCAGCTTCATACTTGTTTCGAGCCATTTGTCGTATTCGCGGTACAGACCCGGATCAGGTGGAAACATTCCGACCCGGTGCAACTGCAACCACTGTCGCGGAAACGACTCGGTAAATCGCTGCGACTTCGAATCGGCCACCATGCGAGCAAACTGATTGCGAAGCACATCAGGTTTGGTCAGTGATCCGGTCTGAGCTGCGGCGAGAAGTTCATCGTCCGGCAGTGAACTCCAGAGAAAATACGACAGGCGACTGGCCAGTTCCCAGTCGTTAATCGTCGAACGCTTTTCGGTCGGAGATCCTTCTTCCAGATAGTAAAAATTCTTGGAACTCAGGATGGCAACCAGCGCACTGCGATATGCCGCAACAGGCGTTTCGCCAGCTTTGACTTCTGTTTCCACAATCTTCACGTAGCGTTCGACATCGCCATCACCCGCCGGATGCCGCCAGGCTCGGGACGCAAATCGTTTCAAACACGCACGGACTTCGGTCCAGTCGATCACTGGCGCAGTCAGGCTCGCAGGGAAGACCCCGTCACGTTTCTTTTGATCTGCCTCGGAAATTAACGGGCCTTCATATTCAATCCAGTCGACGAGCAACATCGGGAAGATTGCTTCTCCCTTATCGGTGAAGAGCATGTACCCGGTCGGATGGATCCAGCGCAGGTCGCGTGTCGACGTAAAGACACTTCCCCCTCCATGCAAGACATTCGCGGTGTGGTCGCCGTCCCCCTGTTGAGGAAATGGGCCGGGGACTTCGTTGATCAGGCTGAATCCCCCCGGTGCCAGGGCCGTTTCAAACTCGATCACCATCGGCTTGTCTTCTGGAGCGAGAACATCCTGATCGAAGATCGACTTCTTCAACTCGTGATGCCAGATCGACAGATGCGGTGCCGGCCCTTGTTGCGGCGCCATCCCGCTCAGTTGAATTCGGACACGATAGTTGCCCGGATGTGAAATGTTCATCAAATGTTCGCGGCGACCCGGAAAGATCTGCCAGCGAACGGGGCCTGTGATCTTGCGGTCCGCCAGCCACTGTTCGCGTCCCTGGGTGGCATCGCGTCGAACCAGAATCGACTTAGTCTGCTGTGCCGGAAAGGCAAGATCAAGCACAGTCTCGGCCGCTCGAAAGTAGCGGTCGACATGCGATGGAGAGAGCGACAACAGCGAGCCAATGCGATCGTACCCGTGCCAGCGCGGATCGTCGTTGAATACGCCCGGTTGCGTCACATCCAGATAGACTCCCAGCAGATCATGAACGGTGTGACCGTACTCTTCACGGCTGAGGCGATAGTGCGATACCGGTCCCCGTCTGGCCATGCGAGCCGCCGCACCCTCACTGATCCGCGCTGAGATCCATTCCACAGCCTTACCGAGTTCCTCGGCCTTCGGTTGAGGCTCATTCTTAGGAGGCATCTCACCGGAATTCATCCGGAACACGACTTCGCCCCAACGTTCGGCGGTCGCCTGGTCGACAAATTCGCGAGCCAATGTATCCAGCCGGAATTTCCCTTCCTGCTTCTGCATGTCGTGGCACCGCAGGCAGTACGTTCTGAAAAAGGAATGCACGTGCTGTTCAAAACCGACAGGTTCGGCCGCGAAACTCTGGCTTAAGAAAAGCAGCGACATGAACAGCGTCAAAGTCTTTGTCTTTCGTCGCATCCTCATCACTTTCAAATGAACTACGTCGAAACAGGGCCGGGTTTCGGATTCTACCGATTCATCAGACTGACGGCATTCGGCGACCGACTTTCGGCAATCCCGGGGTGGACTTCCTGCCGAAATAATACATACTCTACGCCTTGGCGGATATTGATGCGTTGAAGGGGAGGACGACGGATGCTGAGTCTTCTGGGCAAGCAACATCGGTTTTGTGACGGACTGAGCCGCAGAGCACTGCTGCAGATCGGTGGGCTCGGCATGGGTGGTCTGGCCCTGCCGGAGTTGCTGCGCGTGGAAGCAGCCAGCGGTAAGAAGTCTCACAAAGCGGTGATCATGGTCTTTCTCGCGGGAGGACCTCCGCATCAGGATATGGTCGATTTGAAGATGGATGCCCCGGTCGAAATTCGTGGGGAATTCCAGCCGATTTCCACCAATGTCCCTGGGATTGAGATCTGTGAACTGCTGCCGATGATGGCTCAGCGGATGGACCGCATGTCGGTCATTCGCTCACTGGTTGGCAGTGAAGGGCGACATGCTGCATTCCAGTGTATGACTGGCCACAGCGTCAACGGGCAACCTGCCGGCGGATGGCCATCACTTGGTGCGGCCGTTTCAAAAATTCAGGGAGCTGTGGAACCCGGTACGTTGCCGTTCATCGGCTTGTCGCCCCGGATGAAAGGGGGAGGCTGGGCCGATCCGGGGCAGGCTGGATTTGCGGGACAAGCTCATGCTCCGTTCTCTCCTAACGCTGAACAGGCGCGACTGGGTCTGACTGGAATCAGCGTTGAAAGCCTGCGAAATCGTCGATTGCTGCTGAACGAAATTGATCGACTGAAGCGAGATGCCGAAAAATCAGGAGCCTTGGTCGGCCTGGAATCTCAGTATCAGGCGGCATTCGGAATCCTCACCTCCAGCAAACTTGTGGATGCTCTGGATCTGGAACAAGAAGATCCACGCGTCCGTGATCGCTACGGTCGCGGTGCCGTTGAAAACGCCGGGTATGGCGATGCAGGCCCGTTGATGAACGATTACCTGCTCGCGGCACGGCGACTGGTCGAAGCCGGGGCCCGCGTCGTGACACTCTCCTATGGACGCTGGGACTGGCACGGTCGACCTCATGGGACGAACTTCGAAAATGCGCGGGATCATTTTCCAGTACTGGATCAGGGGCTGACGGCGCTTCTGGATGATCTGCACAACCGGGGCCTCGACAAGGATGTCTCCGTGATCGTCTGGGGTGAATTCGGGCGAACCCCTGTGATCAACAAAAACGGAGGTCGCGACCACTGGCCGCAAGTCGGCTGTGCATTGCTGGCAGGTGGAGGCATGCGAACGGGTCAAGTGATCGGTGCAACAAATCGCCTGGGCGAGCACCCCAAGGAACGACCGGTCCATTTCCAGGAGGTCTTCGCCACGCTGTATCGATGCCTGGGAATCGATGTCGCCAGGACAATGCTTCCGGATGTGTCAGGTCGTCCGCAGTATCTGGTTGATCCGATCTACGAACCACTGCCGGAACTGCTCTGAAAACGCTACTCGAAGGAAGCAGTGACACGACTTATGGCAGCCAACTTGCATCTGGAACGAGTTCGCACGTTGACGCACGGCAACGCCGTTTATGGAGTCGCATTTTCAACGGATGGTAAACAGATCGCAACGGCCAGCCTGGACAACACTGTCCGTTTGTGGAGTACCCTCAGCGGCGAACAGACAGGGACGCTGCGAGGCCACGGAGACGGCGTTGCATTTGTGGGGTATCTGGCCGACGGACGCATTGTCACTGCGAGCCTGGACCGAACGGTCAAATGCTGGCCTGCTGAAGGTGGTGCCGCCTCAGCAACCTTCAGCGGCCATCAGGACTATCTGTCATGTGCGGCCGTCGCGCGAACAGGCACGCTGCTGGCATCGGGAGGTTTCGACAAAACGGTGCGGTTGTGGGATGCTCAAACAAATCTCGCTGTCGCCGTCCTGACGGGACACGATGCCAATGTGCAGTGCGTTGCGATCCATGGAACAGGCAAGCTGGTCGCATCGGGTGGCGACGATCTCTCTGTCCGATTGTGGAATGTCGAAACCAAGTCCTTGATCAAGGCCCTTTCAGGGCATTCCCGGACGGTAGAAAGTCTGGCCTTTTCGCCAGACGACAAGCAATTCGCCTCGGCCAGTGGTGACGGTACGGTCCGCATCTGGACCACAACGGGCGAACTTGTCACGACGCTGGAATCGAACAGCGGACGAATCAAATCGGTCGCGTACTCTCCGCAGGGAAAACTCCTGGCGACAGGCGGGGCTGATGGAGTCGTGCGAGTTTGGAACCCTGCCACGGGAACTCAATTGGCGACCGCTGCAGCACATAAAAACACGATCTACGGCGTCGCTTTCAGTCCTGATGGAAAACTGCTGGCGTCTGCCGGTTTTGATCGGACGATTCACGTCTGGTCTGTCGTCGAGTAACAGTCAGACGAAGTCTTTGGACACGGACTACGCGGAAAACACGGAGACTGAATTTGAGGGGGAAAGGGAATTGTTCCCAGACTATTGAATTGGATGATTCAATTGGGCGAAACTTGATTTTTGGCGGTCAGCGTTGTTGCAGCGAGTGGTGTGTCGTCGTATCCGACCTGCATGAGATACAGTCCCTGGGGCGGTGCGGTTTCACCGGCTTGAGTCCGCTTTCCTTCCGTCAGGATGCGCAGCATGTCCTGCGACGACCATCTTCCACGGCCGACGTGAATCAGCGTTCCGGCGATCGCTCGCACCATGTTGTACAGGAAGCCGTCAGCTTCGATGTCGAAGCAAAGGAACTCGTTCGAATCCGATATCGGCGGGGCTCCCCAGACCTCCCACGCCGCACCGCGAGTGACACGGGCATGATAGATTGTTCGAACGCTCGAAGACCGATTGGGCCATTGAGTTTCAAAACAGCGAAAGTCGTGAGTCCCCACCAGTTGGCTGACTGCGGCATGCATCGCCTGATCGTCCAGACGTGATCGCTGCCAGACCGTATAGTTCCTCAGAAAGGGATTCCGGATCGGGGAATTGTGAATCACATAGCGATACCACTTGCGTTTCGCGTCGTAGCGGGCGTTGAATCCCGCCGGTGCTTCCTCGACCGCCCGGACGACAACGTCGTCCGGCAAATGAACGGGCAACCCCTGCAGAAAGCCTCGGCAGGGTGCTGTCGATTGTGTTGAAAAGCTGATGACCTGTCCGAGTGCATGCACCCCGGCATCCGTTCGACCAGAAGCCACGACGCGAGTTTTTGTCCCGGTGAACTGTTGCAGTCCCTCTTCGACAACAGCCTGCAAGGCGATACCATTCGGCTGCACCTGCCAGCCACAATAGTTCGTCCCGTCATAGGCGAGTGTCATCCGCAATGTTCGCCCGTCAGGGACAGGCGTCGGCAGATCTGGTTCCGTCTCGAGCGTCATTTCTTCCGCCACGCCGCGACTCGTTCCGCCACAGCCTCGCGCCCGCCGCTCCCGAAACTGCTCAACCGAGCGACGACGTTGCGCACTCCCAGCGAGTTACTGACATCTGCTTCGATCTTGTCACACGCCTGTTGAAGCTCGCTCAGCGACAGATCTGCCAGCTTAATGCTGCGAGATTCACACAATCGCACCAGCTTGCCGACAATCTCGTGTCCCGAACGCATCGGGACACCTTTGCTGATCAGATACTCCATCAGCGTCGTCGCATCCAGAAAACCTTCTTCGAGCCGTGCGTTGATGGTTTCCACACGCAGTCGAGCCAGGCGAACAATGCTGGGAGCCAGTTCCAGACAGGCATACACGGTATCGAAGGCGTCGAAGAACGCGAGCTTGTCTTCCTGAAGATCGCGGTTGTAAGCCATCGGCAGTCCCTTCAGCAGCGTCAGAATCTGCTGAACATCCGCGATGACACGCGCCGACTTGCCTCGAATCAGTTCCAGAACGTCAGGGTTCCGCTTCTGCGGCATGATCGACGAACCGGTTGTGTAGGCGTCCGGCAGCTTCAAGAACCCGAACTCGGTCGTACACCACAGAATCCATTCTTCTGCCCAGCCGCTCAGATGGACCGAAATCAGCGACATGCTGAAGATCGCCTCAGCCAGGAAGTCGCGATCACTTGAGACATCCAGACTGTTGGCGGCGACGGAATCAAATCCGAGCAATCGTGCGGTTTCCTGACGATCGATCGACAGCGACGTTCCCGCCAGTGCAGCAACGCCCAGTGGCAGGACATTCACTCGTTTGCGGCAATCGGCCAGTCGATCTCGATCGCGCTGGAATTTCTCGCAATAAGCCAGCCAGTAGTGAGCGGCCATGACCGGCTGAGCCCGCTGCAAATGCGTGAAACCGGGCAGAACGACATCCGCGTCGATTTCACACCTGTCGACGAACGCCCGTTGCAGTTCGGCCAGTTGTCCATCCAGAGTTTCGAGAGCATCGCGGACGTACAGTTTCAGGTCCGTTGCAACCTGGTCGTTACGGCTGCGAGCTGTATGCAGCTTTCGTCCAACATCACCGATCCGCGCAATCAAGGCGGATTCGATATGCATGTGGATGTCTTCGAGTTCCGTCTTCCAGGTCATCTCGCCGCGAGAGATTTCCTGACCAATCGCGTCGAGTGTCTCGATAATCTGGCGGCACTCGTCCGCTGAGATCAGGCCAACCTTCGCCAGCATGCGCGCGTGAGCTTGTGAACCACGAATATCGACGGCTGCCAGGCGACTGTCGAAACTGATCGATTCGGTAAACTTTTCGACGCGAGGATCAGTCTTCTCATCAAACGCTCCACCCCAGGCTTTCGCGGACACTCGGACACTCCCGTTTCTGTATTGGACTTTCGAATCTTGACGGACCGCTAATCTACCAGAATTGATGATTGGAGGATACTTCCCTGACGGGACCGCTGATGAACACTGATGAACGCTGATGAAATTCAAAAGCAGATAAAGACAGATTTTGAAGGGTGAAAGAGTTGAGGGGGGCTTTTCTTTGGGCTGAATGCCCAACGTCACATCGCTCGCATATGAGCCACATCAGCCATTCAAGAGGTGGGCCTACAACCAATAATCAAGCATTCCCTCTACAAATGACTTCCGGCAAAGGCGACGACAAGCCGAATTCACTTTGGGCATTCGCTTTTGCGAAGCGTCTTTCTCCAAACCTCATGAAGATCTTGGATTTATCAGCGTTCATTAGCGTTTATCAGCGGTTCCAGTTCCTAAGCGAAGTCGAGCCCGCGCATTGTGCCTGTGCTGGTCGCAAACTTATCGACAGGCAACCCCATGCGTTGCAGCATGCTCAGATACAGGTTTGGCAGCGGGTAGTTTTTCTTCTTGTCGAATTCCAGGTGGCCAGCATGTTTGAATCCGCCACCCAGCAGCAGCATCGGCAAGTTCTTATTGTCGTGGCTGGCAGCGTTCCCCATCGGAGCTCCGTACAGCACCATCGTGCGGTCCAGCAGCGAATCGCCACCTTCCTGGGTCGCATTCAAGTTCGTCAGGAATTCTGACAGCACTTTGAACTGTGCACTCTCAATGATGAACAATTGATCGAGTGCCTCTTTGCGACCGCCGTGATGAGTGATGCTGTGCGTCTCGTCCTTGACACCTGGCAGGTCTGCAACGACGCTGAACGTGTTGATGAACAGGCTGACAACGCGTGTGCTGTCCGATTCGAAACCCAATCGAGCGACATCCAGCATCAGACGAATCTTGTCGATCAGCTTCTTGTTTTCGGAAATATCGGTTGGCGCCGGGGCTGATGGCTTCGGTTTGGGTTTACGTTCCCATTCCTGGGCGAGTTCCAGTTGTCGTTCGAGATCTCGCACGGCTGAAAAGTATTGATCAAGACGTGCCTGATCTGCCGCTCCGACGCTGCGAGCTAATCGCCTGGCATCGTCTGAGACAAAATCGAGTGAACTGCGTCCGCGACCCAGGTCGGCAATCCGGGCTTCAACCTCAGACGGTTTCCCTTGCAGAAACATCTTTTCGTACAGCTTCGCAGGACTTTTCTCGGCGGGAACTTTCACACCACTGCGTGAAAAAGCCATCCCTTGAGTGCTCTCGGCATTCACATCAAGAACAAACGACGGGAATCGTGTCACTGGCCCCATTAACTCAGCCGCGTATTGATCGAGGGAGATCGAGTTCTTGAAACCGGCTCCGCCCGGATGCGGAGCTGCCGACAGGAACGACCGTTCGGCTTCGTGAGCCCCGTCGACATCTGGATGCGAGACGCCACTGAGAACCGTCATCTTCGATTTGAAATTCTTGAGCAGATCCAGATACGGTGTCAGTTCGAAATCAGCACCCGTCGTTGTCGGAAAAAAGTGCTGTGACAGGATCCCCATGTTGGTCTGCACGGCGATCATCCGGCGCGGCGTTCCAGTCTGGGCTGCATACGCAGATCGGCGAAACGCTGGCACCATTGCATCCAGCATCGGCAACGACAGAGCAATACCGGCACCACGCAGGAATGTTCGGCGGGAAAGTGGCATGGTTAATTCCTTGAGGCGGCAAGATCGGGACGTCAGGAGCAATGATCCTGACAGCTTACTTTTTCAAAAACAGCGAACTCTGAACAATCTGATGTACTAATTCTGTCACTTGCGGATTCGTACCGCCGGAACCTTTAAGAATTTCGTCCACAGTGGGACGATCCGCAAATTCGACGGGAGCTCCGGTCGCATACAACACCAGTTGATTCGCCAGATTGCGCGAAAACGATTTTGTGTCTCCGACCAGAACCGCCTGGTATTCTCGCAATTCTGCGAATTTGCGACCGTCGATCAGTTCACCACTGGGGTCTACGGGCTGGCCGTCGCGAAAGTTGACATGATTCTTGAACTCATTTTCGGGTGTCAGATACGCGCGAAAAATCCGTGAAAACTCTGGTGCTTTCTTCCCCTCCGTCGCCCGATAAAAGTCTCGCCAGCCCCCGATGACGTCAAAACTTTCGAGTGCAAAACCGGGTGGGTCAAAGCGGGCATGGCAACTCGCACAGGCCGCATCATTACGATGCTTCGCCAGTTGTTCCCGAATTGTTGTGGCTCCTTTGACGTCGGGTTCGACCGCTGGGACATCCGGGGGTGGAGGCAATGGCGGTTGTCCCAGGATTTTTTTCATGACCCACGCGCCGCGTTTGACAGGACTGGTCGTTGTTCCATTGGCTGTCACTTTACAGACCGCCGCCATCGTCAGCAGACCGCCACGTGTATTCTTGGACTGGTCGACATCAATCCGCCGGAATCGGGTTCCATCAACGCCGCTGATTCCATAGTGCTCGGCCAGTCGCTGGCTGACAATGTTGACCGATGTGGACAGCAACTGCGACGCGGTGAATCGATTCCGAACGACGTACTTGAAGAACTCACGCGGTTCACGTCGCATGGCATCTTCGAGGTATGGCTGGAATTCGGGGTAAAGATGCTTGTCGGGACTGGTCAGATCAAAGTCGCGCAGATCGAGCCATTGATCGGGGAAGTCCTGAAAGAACCGATCCGCTTTCGGATCGTTCAACAACCGCTCGGTGGCCGTTCGCAATCCTTTGGGATCATTGAGTGCTCCAGCCTTGGCTGAAGCGAACAGTTCGTCGTCCGGAGTGGAATTCCACAGGAAGTATGACAGACGTGTCGCCACGGCGAATCCATCCAGTTGACCGGTCGGCTCATTCAGGAACAGGAAGTCGGGACTCAACAGAGCCGTGCGATAAGCCGCCAGCATCGCTTCTTCGAACGACACTCCTTGTTTGGCACGTGCATCCGCGATGGCAGCATAGCGCTGAATCTCGGGATCGGTCACGGGACGACGAAACGCTCGCGGCAGAAATACGCTCAGGAGTTGTCGAGCATCTGCGGCAAGGTCAACGGAAACGGTCATGCCGGGGACCAGTCGGCCAGGTCCATTGATCGTACCGCGAGCCTGCGGAAATGTTTTGGGTCGTTCAGGCTTCGGGAGATCCGGCGGTAACTTGTGAAAGGGAACAACCGGCAGATTACCGAACAACCGGCGATGACTGGCAGGTGGCCATTCGTCATAGAGTGGCCCTGTGACGATCAACTTATCAATGGCAACCCCCGCACCGGAATAGGCGTTGATTTGCCCTTGTGAGAAGTAGACATGAGCATCCAGGAACGAAGCACCCGCCGCTCGCAACGGGCTTTCGTCCTTTGGTTCGAGATCGACATTGATCTCGGTGTAGGTCGGTTTCAGGCTGGGAGCGTCAACGAACCCCAGCAGTCGGCTGCCACAATAGACGCCAACAGTCCCTGACCGCGGTGACGGCTTCACTTCGCCTTTGTCCCACCAGTACGACCATGCCGACATCGCAATCTGATAGCGGCCCGGATGGACGGGAGCATAGTTGAATCGTCCGTTGAAGGACTCGCCAAATGTGCGAGTCATCCCGACGGTACATCCTTCTTTGAAAGCACCGTCTTTTTCGGCCTCACCCAACCCCTTGTACTTGCCGCCAAACTGCCATTTTCCACTCGGGTAATTCCCATCAGCATTAGTGGCCGACGGGATCGGAAAACGCGAATCGTCGTATTTCATCTCGGGAGTGAACATGATGGCGTCGCCACCACCCATCAGAACCTTGTAATCGTACTGATGGTTGGCATACAGCGTCCGTCGCTCGACTTCCGGCGGCACCGACCATTTTGCCACCGCAGCCATGAGAGCCTTATCGATGGCTTCGCTGTACTTCGCCAGCAATACCGGTGAGACATCGAGTGCGGCAGCAGTTTTCGTATATCCGTCCGCTCGACCGTCTTCAGGAAGCAATTCCTGAACTTCGATCCACGGAACATCCAGAAGGTCGCGCAGCGTATTTTCGAATTCAGCCCGATTCATCCGCCGGACGATGCTGCGACCACTCTTGCTACGGCGATTCGTTACTTCATCCGCCAACGTTCGATTCAGCCAGCCGAGTGCGGGTGTCAGTTCTTCGGCCTTGGGACGGGGTGAATCCTTCGGCGGCATCTCGCCCGACTCAATCCGATCATGAATCCGAACCCAACGCAGATACGTCGGCAGATCCGCCAGGTTGGCCTGCGTTACGCTCAGATCCAGTCCCCCTTTTTTCGACTGTGCGTCATGGCATTCGAGGCAATGCTTTTCGAAGAAGGATTTCACATCGCCAGGAACTTCGGCGGCAGGTAATAAACGCGCCGTAAGAACTGACGCAGCAAGCACACAGACCAGAGACAAACATTTTGGAAAAGTTTTCTTCCGCCCCATGGATGCGGGCCGGAAGTTTGCAGATCGCCAGGACATCGATTTCTCCGGGATGCGCGAAAGTAATCGCGAAAATGGAACACATAGGAGCTTACGAATTCCGGCAGCAAATCGCCAGCGAGCGGCGTCGGAATCGACTGTTGCGGCGTCCAGGAATTCGGAGCGCATCTGTGGGTATTTCCTCGTCCATTGTACGGCTTTCTCATGGAAGACCCGGAATTTACTTGTGATCACAAATGTCGCTGATTGAGCGTGTTGGGCGATTACGACGACGAACCCCTTGCTCGTTGGTATCGAGTTTGCATATTGTGAAGGAAGTTCAACCCTGTTTACGAGATCTGTGAGTCGACCTGCGGAGACCGTCTGTGCATTCCCCGACCCCGCGCGAAGTTCTGGCCTTGTGTCGAGAGAAGGAAGTTCGAGCCGTAGATTTGCGGTTCATGGATTTTCCGGGGACTCAAAAACACTTCACAATTCCCGTTACTGCCTTGTCCGAGAAGAGTTTCGAGGACGGGTTCGGGTTTGACGGTTCGTCCATTCGCGGCTGGCAGGCGATCAACGAAAGCGACATGCTCGTCGTTCCGGACCCCGGAACAGCGTTTGTTGATCCGTTTATGTCGCAGACTCTGGTCATGACCTGCAACATCCAGGACCCGATCACGCGCGAGGACTATGCCAAAGATCCGCGCAATGTTGCCCGCAAAGCCGAGAACTACATGAAGTCGACCGGACTGGCTGACTCGGCCCAGTTTGGTCCCGAAGCGGAATTCTTTGTGTTTGATGATGTTCGGTTCGATCAGAACGAACATGAAGCGTACTACCACCTCGACAGCATTGAGGGGCAATGGAACCGTGGGCGGGTCGAGGCACGCGGAAATAATGGGCAGAAGGTTCGGTACAAGGAGGGATATTTTCCTCTCCCCCCTGTCGATACCCTGCAAGATCTGCGGACCGAAATCATGCTGACTCTGCAGGACTGCGGCGTCGCCGTCGAAGCTCAGCACCATGAAGTTGCCACGGCAGGCCAGTGCGAAGTCGATATGCGGTATGCTCCTCTCGTTAAGACCGCCGACAATCTGCTCCTTTACAAATACATCGTGAAAAACGTCGCGGCCCGCCACGGCAAGTCGGCGACATTCATGCCCAAACCCCTCTGGAACGACAACGGATCTGGCCTGCACCTCCATTTTTCATTGTGGAACGGAGCAACAAACCTTTTCGCTGGCTCAGGTTACGCCGGATTATCAGAAACTGCACTATTCGCGATCGGTGGCATCCTGCACCATACCGCCTCTCTGATGGCGTTCTGCTGTCCGACGACAAACAGCTACAAGCGACTGATTCCCGGCTTTGAAGCCCCGATCAATCTAACCTACAGCAGCCGCAATCGTTCCGCCGCGATCCGAATTCCGGTTCACACGCCTCGACCGGAAAACAAAAGGATCGAATTCCGCTGCCCGGATGCTTCGTCGAACGGCTACTTGGCCATGGCAGCCGTACTGATGGCGGCACTCGACGGGATTCAGCGTCGAATCGACCCAGGACGGCCTCTCGACAAGGACATTTACGACCTGGCGCCCGATGAATTGACCGATGTTCCTAAAACTCCGGCGTCATTGGAAGAATCACTGGCCGCCCTGAAGAAGGACCACCAATACCTGTTACGTGGCGATGTCTTCACGGAAGACGTGATCGATACCTGGATCTGGTACAAGACCGAAAAAGAAATCGACGCCCTGCGCCAGCGCCCACACCCCTACGAATTCGCCATGTATTACGACATCTGATCGGCATCGCGGTTCCCACAGCGGGGAACATTTGTCACAATTCCGATGCGTTGTTCCGTGACGTGAGCTTGTCAGGATTCCGTTGAGGCGTGTGATGTTTTCATTGATGGTGACTTCCAGTCAGAAATGCGATCCGTTTTTTCGTTCGCAATTTCTTGTCGTGGGTCTACTGGGCCACGTGTTGCTGACCGGGTTCTGCCGTGCCGAAGAACCAGCCGCCGATCAGATTCGTCACTTTGAAACGTCGGTCCGACCGTTGCTGGTCGAGCACTGCTTCAAGTGCCATAGTGCGACAAAGCAATGGGGATCGCTGCGACTGGATTCGCGCGACGCGTTGCTTAAGGGTGGCGACACGGGAGCAGCCATTGTTCCCGGCCAGCCTGAAAAAAGCCTGCTGGTGAAAGCGATCCGGCACGTCGACAACGAATTGAAAATGCCCCCGGCTCCCAAGGAAAAACTGACGGATCGTCAGATCGCCAACATTGTCTTGTGGATCAAACAAGGAGCTGTCTTCCCCGAGGCCAAGCCCAGTGTCGCTCGCAACCGCGATCCAGGACATTGGGCATTTCAGCCCCCAAAACCTGCTTCCGCACCCGACGTTCAGAATGCCGTATGGCCTCAATCGGAACTCGATCGGTTCATCCTTGCCAGACTCGAACAGGCGCAACTGGTACCTGCCGGACAGGCTGACAAACGAACATTGTTGCGGCGGATCACGTTTGACCTGATCGGGCTTCCTCCCACTGCGGATGAAATCGTGGACTTTCTGGCGGATGACAGTCCCGATGCCGTCGCTCGTCTGGTCGATCGACTGCTGGCTTCACCCGCCTATGGGGAACGCTGGGGGCGACACTGGCTGGACGTCGCCCGCTATGCAGACTCAAACGGCCTGGACGAAAATGTTGCTCACGGCAATGCCTGGCGCTATCGCGATTATGTGGTCGAATCGCTCAATCGAGACACTCCCTTCGATCAGTTCGTGGTGGAACAATTGGCAGGAGACCTGCTGACCAGTTCCGACGCTAACGAACGTAACAAGCACCTGATCGCCACCGGGTTTCTCTCGATCGGACCCAAGGTTCTGGCCGAAGTTGATGAATTGAAAATGCAGATGGACATCGTCGATGAGCAGATCGACACCGTCGGTCGAGCGATCCTTGGACTGACGCTCGGCTGTGCCCGCTGCCACGACCACAAGTTCGACCCGATCGATGCTTCAGACTATTACGGGCTGGCAGGGATCTTCAAAAGCACGAAAACGATGGAGCACTTCAAGAAGGTGGCCAAGTGGTATGAAAACCCTTTGAACACCGCAGAAAGTTCCGTCATCAAGAAATCCTTCGAAGAGCAACTGGCGAAGAAAAAGGCCGCCGTGCAATCATTCGTCGAAAAGGCTGACGCAAACGTCAAAGCATCTCTTCCCGAAGGGACACCTCCGCCACTGAAACCCGAGTCACTCTATCCCGAAGAAACCAAAGCCGAACTCAAAAAGTTGCGAGATGATCTGGCACAGTTTGAGAAGACTGCCCCTGAACTTCCGACCGCCATGGGAGTTTCTGAAGACAAAGTCATCGATGTTGCAATCCACATTCGCGGTAACCCGCTGAAGTTGGGAGAGATCGTTCCACGACGGATTCCACGAGTCCTTCAAGCAGCGGCCCCGGCTCAATTTGATGCGATGCACAGTGGTCGAATGGAGTTGGCGCGATCACTCGTGACGCCGCAGCATCCTCTGACCGGTCGTGTTCTGGTGAATCGCGTCTGGCGATGGCATTTCGGTCACGGTCTGGTTCGAACTCCTGACAACTTTGGATTACTGGGGGAAGCACCGACGCATCCAGAACTCCTTGACTGGCTGGCCCGACGATTTACCGAGCAGGGGTGGTCACTGAAGAAGCTGCATCGGACGATTGTCCTGTCGAGTGCCTTTCAACTCGACAGCCGGGTGCCGCCGAACATCGTGGAAAAGGACCCGGAAAACCGCCTGTTTGGCCGCGCCAACATCCGGCGTCTGGAAGCCGAGGAAGTTCGTGATTCGTTAATCGCCGTCAGCGGTCGCCTCGACCAGACCATCGGTGGATCATTGCTGACCGTGAAAAATCGAGCCTATTTCTTCGATCATACTTCGAAGGATCTGACCGACTACAACAGTCCACGTCGGTCGATCTATCTGCCTGTCGTCCGCAACAATATTTACGATCTGTTCCAGTTGCTGGATTACCCTGATGCCGCGATTCCGACGGGTGACCGAACAACGACCACCATCGCACCGCAGGCATTGATGATGCTCAACAGTGAGTTCGTCACACGAACCAGCGCCGATCTGGCTCAGCGACTGTTGTCGACCACATCAACCGACGAAACACGAATCCGCCAGATGTATATCGCTGCATTCGGCCGCGAAGCCACGGCCGCCGATGTGAAAGATTCGCAGGAGTTTCTCGATGCGGTGGAGCAGGGGACAACCGCCGTCGCTGCAGACAAGCGTCGGCAACGAGCCTGGGAATGCCTCTGTCAGGTCGTCCTGGCATCCAATGAGTTCATCTATCTGAAGTGAGTCACCATGTCGATGAACGAAAACTCTCCGGGTTCATTTTCCTTTCCGACGGCCACGCGTCGACAGATGTTGTCGCGAGCAGCCGTTGGGTTTGGATCACTCGCTCTCGCTTCCCTGATGGGGCGTGACTCAACCTTGCAGGGAGCAATCCAGGATCCGCTCGCCCCGCGTCTTCCTCATTTTCCCGCACGAGCAAAGCGAGTCATCTTTCTGTTTATGAAGGGGGGGCCATCACACCTCGACACCTTCGACCCCAAGCCACTGCTGACACGTGACGATGGTAAACCACTGCCGTTTGCCAAGCCGCGAGTTCAATTTGCACCGACCGGCAACCTGCTCAAGTCCCCCTGGTCTTTCAAACAATATGGAGAAAGTGGGACCTGGGTCAGCGAACTCTTTCCACAGTTGTCGCAGCGAGTCGACGATCTTTGTTTTGTCCATTCGGTTCACGGCACTAATCCAGCACACGGAGGAGCTGTCCTGAAACTGCATACCGGCAGTGATAACTTTGTCCGCCCGAGTATGGGGTCATGGGTCAGTTATGGACTGGGGACAGACAACAGCGATCTTCCGGCATTCGTAACGATCTGCCCGACCCTCGCCCACGGCGGCATCAACAACTGGGGTTCAGCATTCCTGCCTGCAACGTACCAGGGAACCCCATTGGGGAACGCCAGTGTTCCGGCTGACAAGGCGCAGGTGAAATTCATCTCGAATCCGCAGCTTCCCAAAGAAATCCAGCGGATGCAGCTTGACCAGTTGCGCAAGATGAATCGCGATCACCAGGCGCACAGCGGCCCGGAAGCGTCTCTGGAAGCCCGGATCAACAGTTTTGAACTGGCGTTTCGGATGCAGGCCGAGATGCCTCGCGTGGAAGACCTGTCACAGGAATCGGCAGCGACGCAAAAGCTCTACGGCATGGACAACCCGGCCACCGCCAACTTTGGCCGGATGTGCCTGCTCGCTCGACGATTCGCGGAAAATGGAGTTCGTTTTATCCAGGTGACTCACAGCGACAGCAAAGTCCAGTGGGACCAGCACAGCGACCTGAAGAATGGCCACGAAAAGAACGCGAGGGAAGTCGACGGCCCGATTGCCGGGTTACTTTACGACTTAAAAGAACGAGGTCTGCTGGAAGACACACTGGTCTGGTGGGGTGGTGAATTCGGTCGTACTCCGACGGTCGAAGGGAGCAACGGCCGTGACCACAATCCCGAAGGCTTTACCATGTGGCTAGCCGGCGGCGGTACCAAGCCAGGCTATCACCACGGTGCCACTGACGACTACGGCTTTTACGCAGCTCAGGACAAAGTCCACATTCACGACATGCATGCCACGATCCTGCACCTGCTCGGCCTGGACCACGAACGCCTGACATACAGATACGCCGGCCGCGACTTCCGGCTGACCGATATTGAAGGGAATGTGGTCAAAGAAATTGTTGGGTAGGACGATCAAAGAAATCACAATTCGGATTCTTCATCGTTCAGCCCCCCATCATTCTGCCAACTCCCTTACAGACCTTCGGTCGGCCGTTTCGATTGTTGGGTCGGACGAGTATCGAATGGGAATTCGGTGTTGCTGTTCAGTAAACGTAACTTGAACAATCCATGAATCACCCCCGCTTTTGCGATCCCAGTGACCTCTGGTTCTGTGACGGGGCTCTCAGAGATGTTTATGTCAATGACGTGTCACTGTCCGACTGGGATACTCTGATTTCAGTCACAACCCGTTTTCAACATTGCTACACGGTGAACGGAATCGCAACTGAATTACCTGACGCTGCCACGATTTTTGCAGCGAGGGACGCTTGCCATCTCCTTGCGGTGATCGTTGGCAGTGTCCAAGTAAATTGCCACTTCTTCGTCGAGAACGAGATTGAACTCGACATTGATCCGCGGGAAATCCAATCCGAAGCGGACCATCATTCCATCTTCGATTTTCTGGAACAGTTGGGGATTGCAATCGGAAAGAAACTGACTGTTACGCCAGAAAACTCTTCGAATCATCCATACGTCGCCTACGATCCTCAACATCACAAATGGACCGCCTAAACGGCGAACCCGAGCGCTGATCGCTGCCCCCACCCTCACGCCAGCAACTCCGCCAGCACATTATCATGCGGATACGGATGCCCACGGTGCTGCGTAAACGCTTCGCCATATTCCCGTCCGATCTTGGCACCACGAGCGGCGGACCAGCGGCGGCAGCCATCAAGATACTCGTCCAGGCCGTGCTGACGTCTGAGCCATTCGCGCTGGCTGGCGTGGCAGGCGAGCATTTCCAGCTTCGTTTCCATAGTGGCGGAAACGTCGATGATGAAATCGGCCGGGATCGCGTTGCCGTAATAGTCGATCCCTTCAATCGGATCGACGTAGTAAAGGTATGGAATCTTCTCAGTCGCCGGGGCAGGGTCCCATTGGCGGGTTGCGTAGTTCGGGCAACTGGCGTTGAAGCAGGCATCACGCACCAGGCGGCTCGTCATTTCATGGTCACTCATGTAATCGACAGGGGGTGCCGTGATCACAATGTCGGGCCGAGTTCGACGGATCACTTCGGTGACTCGTCGGCGGCTGTCGTTATCGACGACAATACTCAGGTCGCGGAATTCCAGGCAGGTGTAGTCTGCCCCGATCAAATCGGCTGACCGCTTTGCTTCCCCTCGCCTGACAACGGCAATTTCGTCCGGGCCCAATTCCGCGCTGCCACAGTCGCCGGGGGTCATTGTCGCGAGTGAAATCTGGCAGCCGAGTTGTTTCAGTCGCAGCAAGGTCCCGGCGCATTGGAGTTCGATGTCGTCGGGATGAGCGTGAATCGCCAGGATGCGGAGTGAAGAGGGCTGCATGGTGCCGGAACCTTGTCAGGGAAGGGGCGGTGGTCAATAAACGCCACCGTTCAATCACTCCATCCCGGTTTCAAAAGATTCAGGATGCGAATCTTGAACCGGGGTTGAGTGAACTCGAACAAGTTTGTAATGTTTGCAACCCCCATCACGCAACTACCAGTAACGCGACAAGGATGTCGAGTGTTTCTGACGCGATCGATACGCCGCAAGTTGGTCATCGGCCTAGGCTTGGTTTGCCTGATGCTGTTTATACTGGCATTCGCGGGCTTGACCGGACTCTTCTCGTACCGGGCCGTGATCCAAGATCTCGATTACAGCATGAATCGCGAACCTCACCGCACGGATCTCGCGGTGATCGCAGCCGGATTGTTTGATCCGCTCCTGGGTTTCCGAACGAGAGAAGATGACGAACAGCACCTGGCTTTCGATAAAGAACGCTGGGACCAGCAGTTGAAGCGGTTCCGCGATGAATTGGCCGAGTTCCGCCGGCGCGCGGATGATCTTCCGCAGGCCGTGTTTCAGTCGAAGCACGTGATGCACCTCAAGTTAGATCAGATTCGCGACCTTCTCAAACGCCTGGAAGCAACCCGCGGGCGACTCGCCTACGCGAAAAACAAAAGTGGTGTCCTGGAATCGATGCTGCGCGATGTCGCTCGAATCCAGTCGATTATTCAGGAAATCCCCAATCCAGAACGTGGCACGGAAGCGACCCTGAGGGAAGCCCCAGCGCTTTACAAATCGCGACTGATCCTGATTGGCGCCTGCGTCCCCTGTATCGTAGTCCTGCTGATTTTCCTGGTTCGATGCGGTCATTCGTGGATTTTCGTTCCTGTTCGCAAGCTGCACGAAGCCGCGTCACGCGTTGCAAACGGGGACTACAGCCATCGGTTGAAGCTGAAGGGCCGCGACGAAATGGTCGATCTGGCCAATGTCTTCAACCGTATGATCGAACGATTCCAGGGGGATAAGGCCAAGCTGGATCGCGAAGTCGAAGAGCGTAGCCGACAACTGTTGAGGAACGAGCGACTGGCCGGAATCGGCTTTCTCGCCACGGGAATTGCCCACGAAATCAATAATCCGCTGTCGGCGATCGCCATGGCAGCCGAATCCCTGATCGACCGCATGAAAGAAGCGGGTGATGAGTTTGGAAAGTCTGCCGACGATCGCGAACTGCTCAAGACGTATCTGGAAATGATTCAGCGACAGTCCAATCGCTGTCAGCAGATCACAACTCGTGTGCTCGACTTCTCCAGGAATGGCCTCGCGTCACGCCAGCGGCACGATCTGACCAAAATTGTCGCCGAAGTCCTGGACATGGTCGGTCACATGAGTCGATTCGGGCACCACACGATTGAGTTTGATCGGTCACGACAGCATTTTGTCGAAGTGAACGCCCCGGAAATTCAGCAGGTGATCATCAATCTCGTCGCCAACGGCTTGGAAGCCATGGACTCGCCGGGAACGATGAAGATCAGCATCAACGAAGCACTGGAAGAGGTCATACTGACGATCGAAGATTCGGGATGTGGCATGACGCCGCATGTCCTGGCAAACCTCTACGAACCTTTCTTTACGGAAAAACTCCCTGGGAAAAAGGGAACCGGGCTGGGCCTGTCGATCACAAATCGCATCATCGCCGACCATGATGGAAGGATTGAAGCGAGCAGTGATGGGCCGGGAACTGGCAGCACTTTCCGCGTTCATTTGCCACGCAAGGCGGGAGGGATCACTCGTGCCGCCTGATTGAGACATGGAAAAGTTTACAGCCGGAAGATCTGTGGGAACGGACATTGCGACGATTCAAATCATCTGATATGACCCCGCTCGCTTCCTACGGCTTTCAACACCACACTTCGTTCGAAATGCATCGGGTTGCTGACAAGGATGTTAGTGACAGGGGCAAGGAGACCGCCCGTTGACTGCTGCTACAATCAATAAACTGCGAATTCTGTTCGTCGATGACGAGCAGGACATTCGTAATGTCATGAAAATCGAACTCCCACGGATGGGACACGATGTCGTTCTGTGCGAGGACGGTCAGGCGGCCCTCAAAGCCCTGGAAACCCAGACGTTCGACGCTGCAATCGTCGACCTGAGGATGCCAGGCCTGAGTGGTTGGGACGTCATCGAACACATCAAGAAGGTCTCGCCCGAGACCGAAGTGATCATCAGCACCGGCCATGGGGATATGGAATCAGCGATCCAGGCCGTCCGTGCGGGTGCCTACGATTTTCTCCGCAAGCCCTGCAAGCTGTTCGAAATCTCAGCAGCACTGAAACGGGTCGCAGAAAAGCGGACCCTGACCAATAAAACCATCGCTCTGGAATCACGGCTGAAGGCGGTTGAAGGTTCACTCGACCTGATCGGCCGGACCCCGGAAATGCTGCGAGTCAAAAAGCTGTGCGAAAAGATCGCACCGACAGATTCCAGCGTCCTGATCCTTGGCGAAACCGGGACCGGTAAGGAACTGGTGGCTCGGCGGATTCATGACCTGAGCAAACGATCCAACATGCCTTTCGTGGCACTCAACTGCGGCGCACTTCCACAAAACCTGGTGGAAAGCGAGTTGTTTGGACACGGCAAAGGAGCCTTCACCGGAGCGGACACTTCGCGTAAAGGCCTGCTGGAAGTTGCTAATGGCGGCACGCTGTTCCTTGATGAACTCGGGGAACTCGACAAGCAGATGCAAGTCAAAATGCTCCGCTTCCTGGAATCAGGGGAAGTGCGACGCGTCGGCGAAAACGACGCATTCCATGTCAATGTTCGGATCGTCTGTGCCACAAATCGCGAACTGCAGCAGATGGTCGCTGAAGGAACATTCCGCGAAGACCTGTTCTTCCGCATCAACACCTTTGAGATCCATCTGCCGCCACTGCGAGAGCGTAAGGACGACATTCCTGAACTGGCACGGACTTTGATCGCACGGACATTGAAGCGGCGCGAAGTCCCCGAAAATATTCTCTCGCCGGAAACCATTCAGGTCTTGAAGTCACACGACTGGTCAGGCAATGTCCGTGAACTGGCGAATGCCTTGGAACACGCGGTAATCATGTCGGACGGCGAAATGATTCAGCCTGAAGACCTGCCAATTGGCGTCTTGAAGCATGCCGCTATCGGCGGAACAATCAAGCCCGCGTTGATGGAGATGCCGCAGCATCCGAAGACGCTGCGTGAGATCGAAATGGACGTGATTTACCAGGTTCTGGACAAGCACGACGGCGACAAGCCGAAGGCGGCGATAGAACTTGGAATCGCGTTGAAGACGCTGTATAACAAGCTCAACGGCGATCAGTCCCGAGCAGCAGGTTGATTGCGCCTGAACGCCGGATGCTTGCAACTTGCAACTCCTGAGTTTGGGATCGCACACAATGAGCTATGGTTACGACAATCGCCGTCAATCTGGCGGCGGATACGGTCTGGGAACACGCGCAATTCCGCTGGTGATCGGACTGATCGCTATCGGCTTCACAATGGTTCGCGGTTGCCAGCATGGCCCGTTCGGCCGGTCTCAAGTCGTCGCCATTTCTCCGGTCGAGGAATCAAAACTCGGCGTTCAAGCCTTTCGAGAAGTCCTCAGTTCATCAAAAGTCCTTCGTCGCGGCCGTATCGTTGAAGCAGTGCATCGTGTTGCCGAACGGTTGATTGAAGCGACGCGTAACCGCGAATTCCAGAGTCGAATCGGCATCAAAATCCCCGAATTCGAATGGGAACTGGAAGTCGTTGACGAACCCCAGGTCAACGCGTTCTGCCTCCCCGGAGGCAAAATCGTTGTCTACACGGGGATCTTGCCAGTCGCCGTCAGCGACGCCGGCCTGGCCACCGTCATCGGACATGAAATTTCACACGCTCTGGCTCACCACGGCGCAGAGCGAATGGCTCAAACTCAAATGGCCCGAATCGGCCTGACAGCCGCTGGAGCCTCCATCGGCGATATGGATCCGGCCGCGCGACAGCAGGTAATGATGGTCCTGAACGCCGGGACCAAATTCGGAATCTTGAAATACAGCCGAAATCATGAGTCGGAAGCAGACCATATGGGCCTGCTGCTGATGGCTGCTGCAGGATACGATCCCAGGGAATCCGTAGAATTCTGGAAAAGAATGTCCAAGGCGACAGGCGGCGGAGCACCTTCGGAATTTCTGTCGACCCACCCAAGCCATTCGACACGCGTCCGCGACCTGACCAACTGGCTACAGGAAGCCAAACCCCTCTACGACCACAGCCCCGAAAAAAGCCGAGCAATTGTTCTTCCCGGTGTCGATTCGCTTTAGCTCGATGGAATGTCCATCGAATCTTCGGATCAAGAGCAAAGCACCTGCTCGCTTGATGACGAGAGTTGCCCAGTCAGTGCTTTGGATTTCTGGATGACGCAGGTTTACTCGTGCATAAAAGGATGACCTCTCCTCAATATTCATAAACAACAACCAGTGGCGACAACCGTATGATCGCATCCACTATTCTTGCCATCTCGTTCTGGGTCGTATTGTATTCCATCGCGGTGGTGCGCATCGTGGCATCAAAGTGCTCTCGTGAAATGCTCTGTGATCGCGTTTTTTCTGCGCTCCCGATAGTTATGGGGTTATCTACATGGTCGGCAGTCAGTGGATTTGTGAGTAGTGGTCAGCCTGGGCTGCTTGGGAACGGTGTTGCGGGATTATTGTGGTGGGTATGGTGTGCGTTAATGTGGGTTCCGAAGCATGGTGGCCCCGAAAAAGAACCCGCAGATGGCGATGCCAATGGCAGCAAGAAGTCCTAACTACGGCTCTTCGTTTTCTTCCGAATGCACATCTGAACATGTACGCGAGGGGTGGCCCAGACATCGCTCTGGATG
>JBAWWJ010000106.1:0-27150 GCA_037146815.1 Planctomycetota bacterium | reverse complement strand
ATCACTCGACCCCAAAAATGCTTTTCCCATAGGAATGGCAACACGCGAAATCGCGGTCATTCTCAACGACACGGCGGTTCCCTGAGCATCCACCGGGCTTCTTGAACAGAGGCCTTGAACTTCGGCGTGACGCGGCGTTCATCCAACGCTCGCTCAACAATCACCCCGCGCGAATGTTCTGCGCCGAATCTCCGGACACGCGAAGTCAAAGCCTTATTGGTTAGCCAACTTGAGTGATTACTTCACGAGAATTTGAGCCTTGGCTCTATCCCAGCCGTGTGGCCAACGGCCCAGATCATACCATGTTTTCAGTCCCGTGAAGAACCCGGGGGCTTGGATCAACCACTCAACCATCATCCATGACAGATCGCGTTTGACACAAGCTGCGATCTCGCTTTCAATCTCGATGCGGACCGGGTCACCATCGGGGTAGTACCGTCCAAAGTATGCGACCATGGGATCAAATCGGGTCAAGTCTTCGTCAATTATTGACGTGACCTCGTAGAACATCCCATCAATATTCTGGTCCGAACATCTGGAGAGTGCGAGTGCCTCCAGCGCCTCTGTCCGGGCTTGCCAAAAGTCGGCATCAAGCTGCGGAATGTCGGCCGCGTTAATCGTGGCACCATCAACTGGGGTTTGGTCGCCGAATGCAGCCAGCATCGGAAAGGACCGCAACCATGCTTGCCACTCCGGCGGCGTCATGAATACATCGGAAACATGATTGATGCGGTCAGAAGTCAATGCCGTGGTGGCCTTCATCTTGTTGGCTAACTTGTATTTCTCTCAACAGAAAACATTAAGAATACTTCGCAGTCGTTGAAAGTCAATCTCTTCTGTGCGTTGAAGTTAGGTACGTTTCTGCGGCGCGAATTGAACCAGCAATTCTTGCGCAGGGGTTCTCGACCGCCGAAGTGCGGCAATACCTTGCCGCACTTTCGCAGACAGTAACTTACCGCGACGTGGACTCAGGCGCAATGGCTCCGGGAAATGGCGTCGTTGGTGTCGCCGATGATCTGCCCGTCGCGTAGCAAGACCTTGCGAGCTGCGCGGACTGCGGCGGAATGATCGTGGGTGACCATGACAATCGTGCGACCATCACGAACGAACGCATCGAACATGGAAAGGACCACCTCGCGACTCTCGGGATCAAGATTTCCCGTCGGTTCGTCGGCCAGGATCAGGCGGGGATTGTTGGCCAGTGTCCGTGCGAGTGCGACACGTTGCTGTTGTCCGGTACTCAGCTCGCACGGTTTGTGATCGAGTCGATCACCCAGTCCGACTTGTTCGAGCAGTGACGCCGCTCGCGTCCGCTGCTCAATCGGCTTGATTCCATTGAGGTACAGTGGGACTTGCACATTGTCAAGTGCCGTCAAGTACGGAACCAGATTGAACGTTTGAAAAACAAAACCAATCTGCTCACGTCGTAGTCGCGTGCGATCTTTCAATGATAAGTCATACAGCGACTGACCCTCGAAGAGTAATTGACCTGCATCCGGGGATAACATCCCTCCCAGCAGTGACAACAATGTTGTCTTGCCACTTCCGCTTGGTCCGACGACGGCCACATATTCGCCAGCCGAAATATCAAGTTGATCGACACGAAACGCGATGACTTCCTGCCGCCGCTTTCTGTAGATTTTTGTGATGCCTTGCAGTTGAAACATGAGACTGTGTCCGCGTCGAAAGGAAAGTACCTGGAATGCTTCGTGTGATCGACTTGCAGATCCTGTCTAGACTTCCGAGAAGCAACGACACGGGTCCAGGCGAGCCGCTGATCGGGCCGGGAAATAGGCTGCCAATGTGGTAATGGCGAGTGCTGCAGCCAGGGCCATCAACAACAGTTCTGGCAGGGGGGCGACTGTCACACCAGCCCAATGTGAGCCGAGCAGCTTCGCAGAAACTAAACCGAGTGAACAACCGCCAATCCCGCCGACAAGTCCCAGGATCGACGCTTTCAGTAAGAACATACGCGTCACCAGACCGGGTGTCGCTCCGAGTGCCATCAACGTGCCGACTTCGCGACGTCGTTCACGGACGTTGGAAGCAATCGTGCTCGCAACGCTGGCTCCTCCCACAACAACAAGAACGCCAACCACGAAGAGAGACATCTGGCTCATCAGCCGGTTGATGCCAACCTGTGTCGAAACGACCTGTGAAATCGTGACCACTTTCGAATCAGGTAGTAGCTCGGCCAGACGCGGAACTAGACTGCCGGCTGCGTCCTCGCAACAACCCATCACTTCGATCGCGTTCACGACTTCGCCAGCGTTTGTCATTCGTTGCACGGTATGCAGATGAGCGAAGACTCGGCTGTCATCAACGGTCCCCGTGCGAGGGAGTACCGCAAGAATTTGAAGTGATTCGCCAAGAATCGTGACCGATTTGCCTGGCTGCAGTTTCGAGAATTCAGCCACATCGGCACCGATCACCGCTTCATTCCCCTTTAACTGGTCAATCGTCCGTTCGCTGGCGAGCGATTCGGGGGCGGCATCATAGGTCTTTGGTCCGCACGCGGCCTTGGTACACCCCTCGTGTTTGTTCGAGAACAGCGAGACCGATTGCCAGGCTGCTTTCGCCTGAAATTCACTCTGCGGCAGGATACCCGTCAGCGTCACGGGACGATCGGCAATCTTTGCGGAAACACACAGCTTCGGCGAAAGCCGTTCCACGCCTGGAAGATTGGCAAGCAGGATGCTGGCGACATGTGACTCGGGGAGCGTCTGACTCGTGAGATCTGCTGAGTAGTAGTCCTGCAGCGTTGCGTCCTTAGGCAGAACCAGAACATTGGCGCCCAGAGACTGCAGTTGCTGCCCGACTTCGCGTTCCGAGAATACGGTGACGTGGCGAATCGCGACGAGTGCCGTCACACCCAGCAAGATTGCGAGTGTGCTGGTGAGCATGGCCGATGGCCGCTCGCTTAACTCGCGCCAAACGAGAATTCTGAGATTCATGACTCTTCCTTGAGTTCTGTCAAAGGCAGCATGTGGCCAAGGCAATCGACTTTTTCAATGTAGGGTGGGACCAGCTCGCTTCGAGCGCCGGCCCACCAAAAGGAAACGTCGAGAATTGCTGGTGGGCCTGCGCGGCGAAGCACCACTGGTCCCACCCTACATCCTGACCAGTTTCAAACAGACATTGGCTCTGTTCACTATCTCCGCAGTATGCCGGGCCGGGTTGCTGTCCGGGGCGCAGTTTGCTGCGGCTGGTGATGCTTGCAATTCGGGTCGTCACAACACTTTCCGGCCTTGGCAAGTGCCGCAGCGATATCGTCCTTGGATGCGAGTTCATCAAACTTGCCGACGAGTACACCAGGTGGCGCCAAAAGGACCGTCGTTGTCCCTTTAATCGCGGCGGCTTCCAGTTGCATTTGCTTGAGAAACTTTCCTTCTGCAGTGTCCGCAGCCAGCATTGAATACGAAACCAACCGGTCTTTGAAATGCGGGTCCGCCTGAAAATCTTTCAGCGATACAGGCGTCATCGCCTTTTCCGTTGCTTTGACGCAAACGAGAACCAGCTTTCCTTCCTGCAGTGATTTCATGCATTTGGTCATCGTGGGAGTCACAAATGAATTCTCAATTCCTTCTGGCGTCAACTTTTGAGCAAACATGCCAGTCATCGCCCCATTGGGCGCAACAGCGATCGTCATTGGCATCGGTGCACGGCTGACATCAAACCGGTCCACCAGTCCCTTTTCTCCGGGCTGGCCAACCTGCA
Organism: Planctomycetota bacterium; assembly: GCA_037146815.1. Lineage (GTDB taxonomy): Bacteria > Planctomycetota > Planctomycetia > Planctomycetales > Planctomycetaceae > Schlesneria. The sequence goes on along the minus strand of JBAWWJ010000106.1, from coordinate 23,433 downwards.
CATAAGCGCTGGTCGCCGTTTCGCCTCGAGTGCTCAGCCCCTCTTTCAAAGCTGCGGTCATCGCCTGTGTGGCAGCATCGTTGGTCTTGTAGAACAACAAAAAGGTGTACTTTCCTTCGGCTGCGGCCTTTTCCAAAGCAGCCTCTGCTGGGCTTGCCGTCGGCCGCGCTGTGGTGACTTGCTGGGCATTGCCTTGCGAACAGAAACTGACCGCCAACACTCCCGTCAGTAACAGACAGGGGTGATAAATTCGAAATGACATGACGAATCCTTTCATCACAAATCTCTTTAGCTTTTTTGTTGAAAAATGCTCGAACGACGAACGGTCCCTCGTCTTGTTCAAATACAACATCAATCGGCCTCAATCACGCACGAGTCTCATCAATTCCGTCGACTTTGGCTGCCAGTCGCTTCGCAGCACTGCCGCTGAATCGCCAGAACAGCCCCGGATGCACGACGTATTCGCAAATTGTTGACGTAATCAGTCCGCCAAGGATTACCGTCGCGACGGGATAGAGAATTTCTTTTCCCGGTTGCTGACCACCAAGAACCAGCGGAACCAGGCCGATTCCGGCAGTAAGTGCCGTCATGAGGACCGGTGCAAGTCGCTCGAGGCTGCCACGCAGGATCATCGCTTCGGTAAATTCTTCTCGCTCTTCTTTCATCAGATGCAGGTAATGAGCAACCAGCAAAATTCCGTTTCTGGCGGCAATGCCACCGAGCGAGATGAATCCAACCATGCCGGCAACAGTCAGCGTTTGCCCCGTCAGCCAGAGGGCGACCGCTCCACCGACAAACGCAGTCGGCAGGGCGAACATGATCTGCAACACGATCCGCGTCGACGGGAACTGCGTGAATAGAACGAGAAATACCCCTGCCAGCGAGACCAGACTCAGAATCGAAATCAGCCGAGTGGCCTCCTGCTGAGCTTCGAATTGACCGCCATACTCGATGAAGTATCCTTCGGGAAGTTTGACTTTCTGCTTTACGGCCGCCTGGATGTCAGCCACAACACTGCCAAGATCGCGGTCGGTGGTGTTACCACGAATTGTGATGCGGCGCTTGGTTCGTTCGTGACTGATGGTATTTGGTCCGGCACCATCATAGATCCGGGCGACTGCCGACAGTGGGATGCTGCCGCCGCTGGGGAGGTCGATCACCAGCCGTTCAATCGCGGCAATATCGGTTCGATATTCGTCATCCATTTTCATGACGAGATCAAACGTGCGCGAGCCTTCCAGGATCGTCGAAACCGTTCGACCATTGAGGGCCGTCTCGACCAGCCGGTTCACATGCCCTGGTGTCAGTCCATTCATCGCGAGTTTCTCGCGATTGAGTTCGATCCGCAACTGCGGGATCAGTGTCTGTGGTTCGACAACGGGGGGAGCCAGTCCCGGAATGTCCGAGATTGCCGACTTAATCTCATTCGCCTTCTTTCGAAGTATATCGAGGTCGTCACCGAAAACTTTGATCGCGATCTGTGCGGATACGCCTGACAGCATATGGCTGATGAGATGGGCCAAAGGCTGTTCGACTTCGTACTCAATGCCGGGGATCGCTTCGAGATCTTTTCTCAGGATTGCCAGTGCTTCCTGACGTGAAACTCCACAATTCGGATTCATCGACACGACGTATTCCGTCACATTGACCCCTTCGGCATGCTCGTCCATTTCAGCACGACCACTTCGACGCACCAAAGCCTTGATGAGCGACTTGTCGTTTGAAACCGAACCATGAGCCCCGGGCAGCAGGTTGAATGGGAATGATGGCTTTGTTGCGTGCTTTTCCGTTGACTCATCGGCACTTGATTCGCTCGACATGTGCTTGCGAAACGCCTTGTCGACCATGCTGCTGATGCGATTGGATGTTTCCAGCGACGTTCCCGGTGGCAGCACGATATTCACTTGTGCAGCCCCTTCGTCAAAGGGGGGCAGGAAGTCCGTACCGAGATTCACAACGAGAACCCCGCTGGCTGCGATTCCTGCAAACACCACCAGCAGGATCAACTTCAGACCGAATGAATTCAGGCTGAATCGGATCACTGGCGTAATGGCGATTTTCAAGATTCGCAACAGAAAACTGTCACCGCCATGAGGATCAACAGCATGACTCGCGGCATCACCAGCGATGGCGAGTTTTGATGCCGCGATTTTTCCCTGACGCTCGATCTGGCGGGCCAGGAGCAGACTTCCGAGAACCGGAGTTACCGTCAGTGATACCAGCAGTGACGCCAGGATCGAGACGATATAGGCGACCCCCAGCGGTGCAAACAAGCGGCCTTCGACGCCCGACAGTGCAAACAGCGGCAGAAAAACCAGGATCACCAACATCGTACCGAAGACGATGCAACCGCGGACTTCGATGCTCGCATGATAAATCACATCCAGTGACGGTTTGGGGTGTGGCAACCTCGCGTTCAGGTGCAGCCGGCGGAACACATTTTCGATATCGACGATGGCGTCGTCCACCAGTTCGCCCATGGCAACCGCGAGGCCACCCAGCGTCATCACGTTGATGGATTGTCCACTGAAATAAAAGACCAGCCCTGTAATGACGATTGACAGCGGGATTGCCGTTAACGTGATGAAGGTCGTGCGGACATTCAGAAGAAACAGGAACAAGATGATCAGGACCAGCACGGCACCGTCGCGCAGCGCTTCCAGCACGTTATGAATCCCCAGGTCGATGAATTTCCTTTGCTGGAAGATCGATGAATCGATTTCGATATCGGCGGGGAGCGATGGCTTCAGGTCCTGCAGCGCACGTTCAATCTGATCCGTCAGTGATCGTGTATCGGCCGTCGGTTGCTTGGCGATGGTGAGCACGACGGACGGATGTCCGTTCACAGACGAGTCACCTCGTTTGACCTGCGGCCCTTCGATTATCTTTGCCACGTCCCGTAACAGCACTGACCGCTCGCCGTGTGCTTTGACGACCAATTGTTCCAGATCACCAATCGATTGGACTCGTCCAATTCCGCGGACGAGAAACTCACGCGATCCTCGCTCGAGATAGCCTCCCGTCCCATTCTGGTTGCTTTCGATTAATGCCTGCTCGACCTCATCCAAGGTCACATTGCAGGATTGCAATTTCGCGGCGTCAACTTTGACCTGATACTGCTTGCGTCCGCCTCCCATGGTGATGACCTGTGCGACGCCGGGGATCGTGAGCAATCGAGGCCGGACTGCCCAATCGGCAAGCGTCCGAACATCCATCGGGGGCGTTGAACCGTCCTTGCTGTACATGCCAACCATGACAATCTGCCCCATGATCGACGAAATCGGAGCCAGTTCAGGTTTGACGGTCTCCGGCAGCCGGTCGCGGACGATGGCGATGCGTTCATTGACGATCTGGCGTGCGACGTAGATGTTTGTATTCCAGCCGAATTCGACATAGATCACTGACAAGCCGATACCAGATGAACTCCGTACAGCTTCAACGCCCGTAGCGCCATTGAAGGCAACTTCCAGCGGCAACGTAACCAGCGTCTCGACTTCTTCCGGTGACAAACCGGGGCATTCCGTCATAACAGTTACACGTGGTCGTGTGAGCGACGGAAAGATGTCAATCGGCAACGACGCCATCGTCATTGAGCCTGCCACCAGTGTGATCAGTGCCAGGCAGACAATCAGCATTCGATTGTGAAGTGCAAACTTGATGAGTGCGTTCATAGTCAGCGTCAATTCTGATCGCGAGGGGTTTTTGATGTGAATGCCACTTGTTACCGAGCATCCGTTGCTCAGTAAAGCAGATGATTAGTGGCTATGCCCCTCGTGGCTGTGGCCGCCACCCCCGCCCTCGCCCAATTTTTTCTTCAATTCGAGATTCAGTTGATAGGCATGATTTTTCGCAACCAGATCGAAATCCGGCGTCAAAGTGCCGTCGTTCTTGATCACTGCGGTGCGTGCATCCAGGTGTTCGAGCACGATCGCGATACGTTCGAGTTGTTTGCCATTGGCCCGGAAGACGTAGGCGTCCGCTCCTTCCTGGATGACGGCTTCGGCAGGCAGGACGATGCGGCCTGTCAGCTTCTCAACGGGAACCGACAATCTGACACGTTGACCCGGTCGAAACAGCCAGGCGTGGTACAAGATGCCATCGTCACCCGTTGTGGCACGCAGGACTTGATTGATCAGGGGGATGTGAAACTTCTGAATGCGGCTGGCACCATCGACGGAACTTTCGATGTAGCGAATTTTCAGCCCGTCTCGTTTGAGGGGTGTTCCATCCGCCGTTTCAAACGTCGCATCGACCGGCCAGTTCTCCTGCAGGGTGCGTAAGATGAGCGGAGATTCCCGTTCGAATGCCTGGCCCGTCAAATCAAGAATCGTGTGTAGAGCCAGTTCAACCAGTCCGTCGCCGGGCTGAACGAGCTTTCCAGGGTAGACCGAAATCGATTCGACCGAATAAATGCGGTCCTTGGGTTCCAACGCTGTAGTATCCGCGTTGACCAGAGTCGCCGGAACAACCCGCGGCCCCGGATCACCTGATGGCTCGTGAACGGACGTCGCCGCGACCACGGGAGCAGGGCCACCGGGGACGTACACGGTGAATTGTCGAATCAAAATCTTTGATTCGACGATGGTGTTGATTTGCTCGGGAGACAATCCTCTTACCAGCAATTCCTGTGTCTGGATGAGTTGCAGAGCTTCCAGTCTACGGCGTTCGTATTCTTTCTCAAGTTTTGTTTTGGCAGGCAAGGTTCCGCTGTCGACGAGTGGCGAGATCCGCTTCAACTCAATGTCAATCAGTTCAATATCTTTCAGCGTTCGCAGCAGGGATGACTGTGTCGTTGTGAGCAACTCACCCGTTGGCTGGACATCCATCAGAGGGTCGCCCGGCCGAACAGACTGACCGGGAAAGATGTACAGCTTCGTGACAATCCCCGCGACCGTCGCTGGAATTCGTCGCTCACTGTGCCCCTGCTGCTCGGAAACGATGCCTGGAATCTGAATGGTCCGCCAGTAGTCCATTAACTTGATTTCCGTCATTTCCAGGCCAAGATTTTCCTGCGCCTGATCGGAAAGTGTCAGCACTGGCTTCGCCTCGCCGGCTCCGTGGTCGTGTCCTGCATGATCATCATGCCCGGCGTGCGGATCAGTTTCGGCGACTGGCGAATGCTGACTGCTCAGCGCGTGGTCGAGCCATTCCAGCCAATAGGGCCGAGTGGAGTAAGCCATTACGCCACAGGCCACCAAAATGCCTGCACCCATTACGATGCGTTTCAGTCCCGTCTTCATGGACGTATTCCTGGTAAATCTCACGACAGATTCCGTATCAACACGACTGATCGTCGCAGCAGAAGCGGCTCATTCGAGCGCGATCAGCGCGGATGACCCCTGAAATCGACGGTGCGGCAAATGCAGAACGCAAAAGGACGCCCGGTTATCAGAGCGACGACTAAATGCGATAGACGCAGAGTGTCGAGCGGCGCGCACTCGAAGTGAGCGGCGGACTTGAGTCGCCTGTGTCACGAATCGTCGCCTTCGATGAGGTCATCGTGACGAAATGTGCTCCGTCCGCTGGCGAGAAACCATAGTCCTGAGAGAGATTCGAAGGCGGCAAGCTGGCACGCGGCGCGGTGACGAAAAATACGTGGGTTCCGACGCAAACGTGATGTCCGTGTGACCCATTTGCAGGGGATTCGTCATGCTCGGAATGTTTCGGGGCGTCTCCGGCAGCGTGGTCGTGACCACAGCACGAAGAATGTACGTCGATTTCCGAAGCTCTACAGGTGGCTTCCCACCCAGGATGTTTTTCCGTGGCACACTGGTTTTGCTCACATGCGTGCGTTCCCAATCCACTGCAACAGCACGCAAAGTGCTGGGCAGCAAACGTGGCAAGCATCAACATGGAAACCAGACGATTCACGAATCGACTCCTGTCGGCAGCTATCGCCGATTATCGGCGATTACCTGCCCATGTCAACGGTGCTTCTACGTTCGGCCTCTTGAATGCATTCTCTATACCATTCGGGTTTTGCCGTACAGACACTTGAACACCTTCAGAAAATCGATACAAGCACAAGAAGTTACTCAGGCATTTTGACTCTCACTCCCGAACTTCCTGTCGCGTTTGTCCTGCGAGCCTTCGGGTAGCCCAATTCGCACAAATCGACATGGCGTGATATATTCATTCCGACAATCGAGGCTTCATGGCATGTGATTTGACACGTGCCATTGGAACGGCTGTTTCAGGATAATTTCAACCCGCCCTGATGATAGAGGCTCGGCCATGTTGAATCTCGTCTCCACCGATATCAGTCGTCGAGAATTCTTGCGATTCGGATCGCTGGCGGTGGGCGGTATCTCGCTGGCTGATGTGATGTGGCAGCGTGCACTGGCGAACGAGCGGCAAACCGACACCGCTGTCATTCAGGTCTTTCTTTGTGGCGGGCCAAGCCAGCACGATACGTTTGATCCGAAGCCACTCGGGCCGGCAGAATGTCGCCCCTTTGATTCCATTGAAACGGCGATGCCCGGCGTGCGCATCACAGAATTCTTTCCGCGACTGGCCGCCATTTTCGATGAGTTTTCGGTCGTCCGATCCGTGGCCCACGGGGATGGTAGTCACAATCACAGTGTCCACTGGATGCAGACCGGTCGGTATCCCAATCAACTTGTCTTCGGCCAGAATCAGTTTCCAGCGACCGGGGCAATGATCGCCCGGTATCGCGGCCCCAATGTGCGTGGAATGCCAGCCAACGTCGCAATTCCCGAGGGATTCTACTACAGCACCGCCTCCTATCTGGGAACTCGCTATGACCCGATGGAAATCAGTGACCCGAATAAACCGGACTTTCACGTTCCCAATCTGAAATTGAATGACAGCATCACGACAAATCGGCTCGATGATCGCCTGCAGATTCTGCGCGGACTGGACCGTTTCCGACGCGATTTAGATACTCAGGGGCAATCCACTACCATGGACGCTTTTCAAATGTCTGCCTTGGACATGATCTCGGGGCCCGCTGTCCGACGCGCCTTTGATGTCTCTGCGGAAGATCCCCGATTGCGTGATCGCTACGGCCGGAATCGACTTGGCCAGGCCTGCCTGCTGGCCCGGCGACTGGTGGAGGCCGGTGTCACGTTCGTCAATGTGAAGGACTATGAGTTCTTTGAATGGGATCTGCACGGAACTGTCGGTGGACCAGGGATCGCTGGGACCAGAACCAAAGGTCCAGATCTTGATATGGCACTGTCCAGTTTGATAACGGACTTGAAGGATCGAGGTTTATTGAGCCGCGTGCTGGTTCAGGTGTTTGGCGAGTTCGGCCGCACATCGAACATCAATACGACTGCAGGTCGCGACCACTGGGGTAATGTTTTCACGGCGCTGTTCGCCGGTGGGGGATTACGCCACGGGCAGGTGATCGGCTCCAGCGATGCCAGGGGGGCACTACCGCTGGACCGACCGGTCGGTCCATCAGACTTGCTGGCGACGATGTACCGGTTCCTGGGGATTTCGACGGACACAGCACCCATTGATTACTCGGGCAGACCGATGCCCTTGTTGCCGGGTGGTGAGCCAATTCGCGAAATGTTTCTTTAGTCTGCCCAGCCATCCACGATTGGCCAGGTACATTGTTCACATCCCGCATGTTGCCTATCGTAGCTGCATTCGTGAGAAATCAGGAGTTTCCAATGAATCTCCGGCCCGTTCTGATACTGCGTCCCAATGTGATACTGTGGTCCGGGAGTCATAATTTCTGAAACAGGTGAAGGATTCTGGCATTTTTGCCCCGCGGGGATCCGGGACTTGCTGTGCGCACGTGACGATCAGGAACGAAAGCAAAAATGAATATTTCTGCCAGAACCGTGGCCGGATTGATTGCGGTGGCGTTGATGTGGCGTGATCTGTGCGCGGCGGATCCGGTAGCAAAGCCGCTGGTCTTCAATACGACCGCTCCGACCAACGATTTGCAGGGATCGTTTTCCGCACAAGTGCGATTTGCCCAGAGTCAGATCATCCCGGTTCATCCTTCCAAGGGTGACAACCAACCGCACCTGATCAGTCTACGCAAGAGTTTGTTGCTGGTGCAGCCGTTGAAGCCGGATGGCATGACGCCCATGCATATGACCGCTCGTGACAACGGGGGGAAGGTACTTGGCGAACTGAGCCTCGATCCACCCGAGAAGCTGCCCAAAACCGCCTACGACGTGGACGGCATCCCAGACGAAAAAACTGATTTCACTGCGCCAGCCGTAGCCGCCAGTGTCATCAACAACAGGCGCGATCTGGAGAAGCTGAGCGAGCCGGAAGAGACCTTCCTTCAAGGGCGACTGCGACAGAACTCGCTCGTCGAGATTCAGACTGCTGACGGTCAGTGGGTCCGCGACATTTATGTTCCGAGCGGGGCCGAGTTCGACGGGAAGTTTCTTCGCGTCCGCTCGAATGCCGGCTATGGGTCGACAGTCCACTATAGTGGACGTTCCGTCGCGATCTCTCGTGGCCAGACCCTGCTCTTCAAATCTGTGCGTCGCCAGTGGATCCTGGAAAGCGATCTGGAGAACCAGGGGATCAGGTACGCCAACGACACCTGGAGCGGCGTGCTGCCAGCGGACTGGATTGTCCCCGGCCTGAACCTGCAGATTCGACAAGGCAATCTGAGCGGCACGCTGAATAATCTCAAGGTTGGGGCGCCTACGGAACTGCTCATTCATACGATTGACGTCGGGATGCTGACCCCGCCCCGCGACCAGTTCCATTTCGCCGGTGATCCCACAGCCCATCGGGAATACTTCCAGACCGTACCGACCAGCCGGTTGATCGTGAGCCAATACGCGCCACTTTCCCTTTCTGAAGTGATGCTTCCCAACGGAACCTTGATGACCGATCACGATCCGAGCAAAGGGGACTGGCACAACGGCACCATGCGACAGCGCATTGGCAAAGAGTTGATCTCTCTGGGAATCGACAATGCGAATTACGGTATCAACAGTACTGCTGGCGAGGGGGAAGGGAGTCACCCCTATGTGGTAGCCCAGTTGGCAGCCCACAACAGCGTCGGCAACTATGCCGCCGGTCTCGTTGTGCACGGCGGTTCGGGCGGTGGTGGCATCGTGACTCTCGATGACTCGCTGCACAACGAGTTCAGCCACGAAGTGGGTCACAACTACGGTCTCGGGCATTATGCGGGCGGATTCCTGGGGTCCGTCCACCGCAGTGCAGACCAGATCAACTCCACTTGGGGCTGGGACGCGGACAAGAACCGCTTCATCCCCAATTTCGCACCGGTTCGCAGCGGCAAGGATACTCGCCTGGAGGACCAGTCCCAAACACCGTTCGACGGCCGCTCGTTCGGTCTGGACGCGATGGCGGGTGGATCGCCAATGTCGAGCTTCAATCGATTTACCCTTTATACGCCGAACACCGCGGCTATTATCCAGCGTTTCCTGGAAGGTAAAGCGGTCTTCGATGCCAACTCGCCGACCGGCTTCAGCAAGTGGAACGACGCCAAAGGGAAAATGGAGCCATACAGTCACAAGATTGACTTCGGTTCACAGATCACCGCCCCGGTAAGCGACCTCAGCGAACAAAAGATGGCGGCGCTGCTGGCCGAATATGATCGCGTGAACGTCACCATGGGAGACGGTAACTGGACCAAGAACATTCCGGTACCGGCTGCCTCGGCTACCAATCGTGGACGCACCGTGACCATCGATCATGGAGCCAGTTCCGGTAGTACCCTCGTCCTGAATGGCGATCAGATTGCCGTCGCTCGCGGTTTCAAAAAGAGCTACGTCTCCGACGGAACGCGTTGGAAGGATGGGGCAGGGTCAGGCCTGACGGTCGAGCGCAAACCCCAAGCGTTTGGCGTGCCGGTGACAACGCTGGTCGGTTACTACGACCCGGACGGTGAATTGAAGAGCTATATTTATCCGGCGCTGCATGGAGCATACGGCTTCACGTACAGCGATGATCGCGGTCAATCGAACGATGCGGACTGCTACCTACTGGTCGAGACTCGCGAGGGCTCAATGCGTTTCCGCGTGTCCAGCCATCGACTCAGTGCCAAAGTCATGAACAAGTTCCATGTCAACATCCCCGAATCCAGCCAGCCGAAAAGTGTGGCTGTTGTCTGCCGCGGGAAAATTCTGGACAGCAAATTGATCGCCCCCGTAACAGAGAAACTGTCTCATACCGTGCATGGCAGACCGATTACTTCCGTCAAGTGACCTCGTCTCACACTCGCTCCCAATCCAGCACCGCAGAATCTCAACGAGCACACGCAACAAATGTTCGTGGAGCATGACTTCCTCGCACGAAGTCGGAAGAGTCCTATCGTTCGTTGAATTGTGAAGACGTGTCCGGGGAAATCGGCGACATTTGTGCCCGATCGGGACGAATACGCTTTGGCGATCCGGATTGCCTCCGAAGGTGAACTCCATTCTTTTCGGAAAAATTTCAGGAATCTTGCCAATATTCGGTCGGAACCAGCGAATAACGATGAATGCGACAGGAACACGTGCTTTCTGTTGTGCGAAGTCAGTCATCGGAATCGGAAGGTTGCTGCCATGCTCAAGAAAATCCTCATCGGAAGTGCGATTGCTGTTGGTCTGGGGACATTTGTCTTCGGTCGAGACACCATCAGCTATCTTCGAACGGGGTGTCGTAACGTTCAGCAGGCTGTCAAAGCCGAAGTCCCAGTCGAATTTGAAATCGAACGGGCTCGGACGATGGTGGATCAACTCGTCCCCGATATCCGTCAATGCATGCATGTGATCGCCGAACAACAGGTCGACATTGAGCACCTGACCGCAACTCTGGATCGCAAGGCCGGGGAATTGGGGCGTCAAAAAGACGCCATCATGGCACTGAAGACGGACCTGGGGAGCGGCAAGAGTACATTTACCTATGCCAGCCAGAAGTTTACGTCAAACGACGTCAAGCGTGATCTGTCCAACCGATTTGAGCGTTACAAGGCTGCGGAAGAGATGCTGGCGGCGGATAAAAAGATTCTGGCTGCACGCGAACAGACCCTGGTTGCTAATCGGGACAAGCTGGAAGGCCTGATGCAGGCGAAGAAAGATCTGGAGGTCAAACTTGAACAACTTCAAGCTCGATTGCAGACAGTGAAGGCGGCGGAAACAGTCAGCCAACTGGCGATTGACGATTCCAACTTGAGCCATGCTCGCAAGCTGATTGATGACCTGAACAAGCAACTCGATGTCAAACAACGTGTCATGGAAACGGAAGTCAAATTTGCAGGCATGATTCCTGTCGAAAAGTCTGAGTCTGCTGTTGCTTCGGATCTGGATCAGCAGATTGATGCCTATTTTGGCGTCGAAGCGAAATCAACGGAAGTTGCTGGTCGCGACTGAAGATACAGCAGGGCAATCGGCTTTTCCCATGTAGGGTGGGACCAGCTCGTTTCGAGCGCCGGCCCACCATCAGGAAACGTCGAGAATTGATGGTGGGCCGGCGCGGCGAAACGCCGCTGGTCCCACCCTACTTCCTGCCTAGGTTCAAAAAGGCATCGTCCCTGGATACAGGTACCAGACCACAATTCAGGGCCAGATGTGTTAGAATCGACGAGACGGCAGGACGCCGCCTCGACATGCCGAAGAGAATGAGGCTGTTGCCTTATTCGAAACAGAGTGACATTTCTATTTGAACTTCACCATGCGTTTCACTCACCAGCCGGGAACCCAGCCGCTGGAAGGCTACACGATCCATCGCGGGATTCACCGCGGTGGTTTCGGTGAGGTCTATTACGCGCGCAGTGATGGCGGCAAGGAAGTCGCTCTGAAACTGTTGCAGCGCGAGCAGGATGTCGAGTTACGCGGGGTTCGGCAGTGCTTGAACCTGAAGCACCCGAATCTGGTGAATCTGTTCGATGTTCGAACGGACTCACACGGTGAGCAATGGGTGGTGATGGAATACATCAACGGGTCCAGCCTGGAAGATGTCCTGGCATCCTTTCCCAACGGGTTGCCTCTCGAAGAAGTCCAGGAATGGCTCAGTGGGATCGTCGCTGGAGTAACCTTTCTGCATGATCGCGGGATTGTCCATCGAGATCTGAAGCCTGCCAATGTTTATCGCGAAAACGGAACGGTGAAAGTCGGCGACGTGGGGCTGTCAAAACGGCTCGGAACGGATCGCCGGGCGACTCATACGCAAAGTGTCGGAACCGTGTACTACATGGCTCCTGAAGTCGCTCGCGGTGAGTATGGTCCCGAAGTCGATGTCTACAGCCTGGGGATCATGCTGTACGAGATGCTGACGGGACAGTTGCCATTCATGGGAGAAACAACCGCCGAGGTCCTGATGAAGCACCTCACGGCGACTCCGAGACTGGATTTGATCTCTGAAGCGCTGAGGCCGGTATTGGCACATGCATTGGCGAAGGACCCGCGTCAGCGAACACCGTCTGCACTCCAGCTTGACGAGGAGTTCCGTAAGGCACTCGGTGTCACGGCACAAAACCAGCCGATGCCGTCGGGCTTTGCAAACGGGTCAGTACATCCACGATCACAACTGGCAGAGACTCCTTCGACAGGGGCCGCGTCACGCGAAACTTCGGTGCCTGTCCTCGTAGTCCCACCGGGCGCAACCCGGTCACCGGCCCAATCCGCTTCGGCCTATGCTCAATATCCCCCTGACCAACATCGGCCAAAACCTGCCAGTCCGAAATCGACTGCGAAGCGCGGCAGTCAGCCACGCGTCCACGTCGTCTCTGCCGCGGCGTATGTTCCGACGTCATTGAACTGGTCCGTCATCTTAACCGGTGTGGTAGCGCTCCTGATGTTTGCTCCTGGGACATGGCTATCCTGGACGGGACTCGGATTGATCACGGTTGCTTGCGGTGCCACCTCTCTGCTGCGAGGGCGTCATGGCGGACGGATCAGAATTGACACGACCACGGCCGATCCTGAATTCAATGCGAAGCTCAGTGGTGCGTTGTTTGGTTACCGCCCCATCATCGCCGATGGTGCGGCGTCACTCGCCGTGGGAAGTGTTGGCGCTGCGTTATTTTCGCTTGGAATGCTGTTCACAGGGGATTTTTTCCGGGCGACAACGCAGACTTTGACGCCAGAATTCATGACGATGTTTGTCACAACCTCAATGATCGGGACATTGCTCGTTCTGGTCTGTGAACAGTTGCGCCAGCGAAGTGCTCACGTTAAGCGAAATCCTCGCAAGGCGTTTTTGATCGCGGGGTTGCTGACGGGACTCGCTGCCTATGGGCTTGACCAGTACCTTCTCGTCGACTACGCAAGAGCATCGCATTACTCACCGGCTTTCAACCGGATCGGTATCCATTCGCTGATGGAAAACGGGATGAATCCGACGTTACTGGGATACTTGGTCTTTTTCGGTGGATTCCTGTTTGTCTACCGGATCTGGGAGGACATGAATCCCCATCGATCACGACAATTGAGTATCGGCAGGCTTTGTACTGCTGCAATTGCCGCCTGGTTGATAACCGTAATCTGTGCATTCCCGCAATGGCCGGCAGTATTCTGGATGGTTGCGATGTCTGCCGCAGTCCAACTGGCGAGTCCCTGGTCGGTCTCGGTGCGACGATCTGAAGTCGAACGGGGGCAAGCATGATCACTTTTATCCTTGCTTTCCCGATCATGATCATGTTTCTGTTGGCAGGTGCGGCATGCGGTTTCTTCGTAATGCACCATAAGCTGACCACAATCCGTCTCTCCGAGAGGCCTGCATTCAAGCCGACAGGAATTGGCGAGCTTGGATGGTTTATGGCACCGGTGCTCGTGGCAACAACATTCGCTGCTATTCAGTTCCTTGATTTTACTCAGGTCTTAGGGATCGATCGACTGCAATCCAATGCCGGCTTATCCAAATCGCTCTTTCGAAACCGTGACTCCATCGAGCCCATTCATGCTCAAACAAGTGATCAACCACGTCCTGCCTGGATCGATAAGCCAGAGATTCATGATGGTCTTTCAGAGCAACACGTTATCAGCAGCCAGCAGTTTTCCACACGTGAAGAGGCCGAACAGGAATTGCTGAAACAGGCTAATCAGATTCTACAGGACGATCTGGCCAAGCTCTTCCCTGGGGAATCCGCCGTTTCCCCGTGGAATCCAACTCTAGAGACGCTCAAGCAACATGCTGTGAAGCAGCAATACGCTGAAGTTGTGGATCGGGATTTTGGATCGTTTGTCCATCCGATGTATCGAGTCTGGTGGCAGGTCGAATTGTCACCTGAAGTCCGTGTCGAGTTCTTGCCAATGTGGAGAAAGGGGATCACGTCTGCTCGAATTCGTCTGGTGGCAGTCGTCACAACCTCTGTCGCACTGGTGATCAGCCTGATGGCATTCTATTATCGAGCGAGTCTGCTACGGGGCGGGACTGTGGTGCTTCGCCTGTGGTTATTGCCATTCATCGGACTGGCCGCCATGATCGTCATCAAGTGGTTCCGATCTTTCTGAAGCCGAGTGTATCTTTACGACATCCCCGCTATGACGATCAGTCCTGACGACGCTCCGCTATTGAAAGAGATTCGTCGCGGCGACCCGCAGGCGTGGGAAGCGTTCATTCATCGCTATGAGGGGCGATTGTTGTCATTCGTGGAAGTTCGGCTGACGGATCGCAGTTCAGCGCAAGATGTCGTCCAGGAGACGTTCCTTGGCTTTCTGACGTCGCTTCCCAACTACGACGAGAAGACTCCGCTGGAGTCGTTCTTGTTTGCGATTGCCGCTCACAAATTGACAGACGCCCTGCGTCGCAGCGGTCGGCGTCCGACTTTACCACTGCTGCTGCCGACCGATTCAGGTGCAGGAGGCGAACCTGTCGCTCGGACTCGCAAAGCCTCAAGCATGGCTCGCAGTTCCGAAAGCCACGTCGCCATGGAACGAGTCATTGGAGACGCACTGCGAAGCCTGATTCAGACCTGGTTAAGTCGCGGAGACTTCGAACGGCTGAAATGTGTGGAACTGCTTTTAGTTCTGGGCTGGTCGAACAAGGATGTGGCGGCAGAACTGGAGATCAGTGAACAGGCTGTTGCGAACCATAAGAGCTATGTCATTCAGAAGCTGAAAACTGCGGCTGAACAGGCTCGATTACGCGATGTCGACTGGGAACGACTGACATTCGCCGATTCAAAGGGATGATCCTTCGCAAATTCGAACGCCACTGACTTTTGCAAGAAACTCACGAAAAGACGCCCGAAGTTTACGTCCGGGTATCTGTCTTGATGGTCAGTGAAAAAGAACCTGAATCAGGAACCACAGTCCGGCAGATAGAAAGAAAATCCGGACCAGCAGGCCAAGCGAGTTGTGCCATTCGGGACCGCGTCTCCAAGGTTCCACCAGTGCGATCGCCCCCCAGCGGGTGAAGACCAGACCAGTTACGCCAGCGGCCGCGTAACAGTACCAACCCTGCAAGAATTCGCGCCAACCCAGCCGATCGATGAGTCCCATCAACTTCGAGTTTGCCTGGGTGGCGTTGTCCGGCAACCATCTCCTCAGGCGAGCAAGTTGACCTCGCGTCCATTCGCGCGGAACGGAATGAAGCTCGCCAAAGTCCTGAACACATCCGCGGTGACCGTCACGGTGATGAATCCGAGGCTCCACGAGAGTGAGCAAGTATCCCGCTGGAGTCGGGATCGGCGTGAGGGTCTCACACTCGGCAACAATTCGGGCGAACTCTGCGGCCGAGGGAGCCCGTTCGCCCGATTCATCAGAGTCACCAATCCCAAGAAGTACGTCAGAATTTCCCCAGTCGTAATGTGGCAGTTGAACGTCGATGACAGTCTTCTCTCTGGACTTCAACGAACATTCAGCAAATACGGAGATCCACGGAAACGAACGGCCCGGCACGTCGATCCGATCTTCACGACTGGGAGCCTCATGCACGACCAGAATCTCGTAGTCTCCAGCAGGCAGCCAGACGCTGACGGGGGGCGGCCCAAGCAGCCCAAATGGAATGAGCTGCGAACCAGATCGACGCAGATAGACTTGCTCCCGCCGAACACTCGAATGAGTTTGCGACGGATCACGCCGGGCCGGGTCATTGTCCGATAAAAGGTCTCGCCAGCCATCGATCGTCGGAACCTGACATTTCACTTGGAGCAGCGCCGTTTTACCGGGCTCAGCCTGTTCCTGCTCATCCAGATGTTGAGCCGGTTTGACGACGACGCGCTGATTGGGCGACACCGACGACATGACAACCGACGCGAGTCGAAGTTCGTTGAGCCAGTACAAAAATGCCAGCGGTGAAAATGCCAGCATAGCAGCGGCGATGATGGCAACAACGGCCCGCACGCCAAACCGACGGATCAGATCCGTGACAAAAAACGGACCCGAACGACGCGGACCTTCGTAGCCAGAGCTTGTCGATCCAGGGGTGACCATCCGGGCCATTTTGTATCGTTCCCTCAGTCACACCGATCAGTGGGCAGCGAACCGCTGCCATTTGTACAACATCGTGCAACTCGCAAATCGTAACAGATTGTCGCCGCGCAGATTCAATATTTCCCATCGCGGACTTCAAAGTGCGTCGGACGGTTCAACGTTTCTCCACCATCACGAACCCAGTCGGCGATCCATTCCAACATTTGTTCGATTGATACCAGAGGCGGGCCAAACCAGTCATAGGATCGCTGAGCATCCCACAACCATGCTGTCGGTGCCTCGGCTCCGATCAGATTGAGGGGACGTCCCAGCAGTTCCCCCAATCGCTCGGCCAAATTACGAATCGATAACCGTTCCAGCCCGGTCACGTTGATTGGAGTCGCGGGAACGGCAACGTGTTCCAGTGATTGAATGATTCTCGCATTGGCATCACCCTGCCAGATCACGTGAGTCGCCCCCATCGACAGGTCGATTTCGTCACCGCGAAATACCTTTTGGGCCAGATCCAGCAAGACTCCATACCGCAGGTCGATCGCATAACAGAGCCGCACCAGCGCCAGTGGAGTTTGGTAGCGTTTCGAAAAATACTCGAATACTCGTTCACGCCCGACGCACGAGTTCGCGTATTCTCCCGGGGGAGTCAATGGATCACCTTCACGTGATCCAGGTCCGCTCGTCGCGACCAGGGGATAAACGCACCCGGTCGACATTGCCACGATTCGCGAGCGAGAAAATCTCTCGGCGACGTTTGTCGGAATCACCGCGTTTGTCGCCCAGGTCAGTTCGGGGGCTTCATTCGTCCCGAATTTCTGGCCAGCCATGGCAATCACGTTGGGACATTCCGGCAGCCCATTGACAGCAGACCGGTCCATCAAGTCGCAGGCGATCGTTGTGACGCCCAATCGCTGCAACGAATCGCGGACACGCGGGGATGAAAAACGTGAGACGGCAAAAACGCGTCGTTCCGGCATCCCGATCGTGTCAAACCCACGGCGTACCATCCTGGCAAGCGTCGGCCCCATCTTGCCACCTGCCCCGAGAACCATGATGTCCCCGGGAACACAACGCAATGTTTCGAGTACCCCTGCAGTTGGCAGACTGAGAGCCTCGTCCAGTTCGGTGACTGTCTGGATTCGCGAAGAACTGCCGTGCAAAGGCATGCTCAACTCTTCTTATCAATGATCTTGATCTGTTCCGGTTCTGTTATCGAAATACGAGGTTTCTTTTCAAAAAGAATCACTGTTCCGGTCACCTGAATCGTCTTCTGCTTGAAGTGTTCTGCGGGATTTTCGATTCCAGCTTTCTTCATTTTCTCTTTGACATCCTTGTTAATGAAAATCGTGAAATTCGAATCGAGCTTGAAGTCCTCTTCGGAATTGAGATAGCAGTTGTCGCGCCCTCCCGTCGACTTCACCAACATCTCGACCGTCACCTTTTCCTTGATTTTAGTGGAAGCAACAGCCGGTGTAACAGGCTTGGGTGCATCCTCGGCAAACGCGATGGATGAATAGAGCACGGTCAGGATCGCAAGCAATCGCATGTCGAGTCTCCCCGAGTTTGAACTGGTTCTGGTCTGTTTCAGTGAAGCTGCCCACGTCGACTCAATCGCACTGAGCGTTCCGCGGTGGTCGTGGACCTGGGAATTCCACTCGGAACGTGACCTCTGCAGCATCTTCCAGAACCAGAATACCGACTTAGCGACCAATTTCAAAAGGAACGGGCGTTCCCCTCAATTCATTTTGAGTTCCGTCGCACCGATCTGCTTATCATTGCCTCAGGGTGCAATGGAAACATCGCAAAATGTCAACGCGGCGATTCCATTGGCGCCTTTCAGAAGCTTGTCCTGGCTCCAATTCATCTCTTTGAGGTACGTGATTTTCGTCGCCATCGAGGGGGTCTTCAACTGGAGGTGCAATGCATTTCCGTCCACTACGCCAGAGACGACGTTGTTCTTGCTCTCGTCCAGATAGAACTGACTAGCCAAAGAATGGTCCCAATTTACGGGTTGATCAAACTCCAGCCGGATCTCGTCCCTCGCCCCATTGGTAAAGGTGACTCGTTGAAGATTCGGAGGAGTGATCGCCTCGTTGACCTTGCGTCCGTAGAAATCGCGTTCGATCAGCGGTTGGACCAGGCGAGCGAATTCCGACCAGCCGACAAGCGGATAATGGCATCCACCCGGTGGTTGAATTCCGAGCGTCGAAATAATGTCCATGTTGGAATAGAGGCGCGGCAATGTCCGTTGCACCTCGCGTAACATGTCGCCGTGTCCGCCACCCTGGCTACAGGCGTTCGGCCAGATCTGGAACAGATAGTAGTGCCGGACGTTCGGGAAGTCGTTCTTCCAGACCGCCTGCATTTCAAGAAAGTATCGCTGGTAAGTGTCCGAGCCGTAGCCGTCGGTTGGGCCATCTGCACCCTGGTCAGCTTCGCCCTGATGCCAAAGCACGGCGCGGATGCCGTGCGTCAGTTTAGCCTGCCGAACTCGCCAGAGCATCCGGCCGTAGATCGTTTTCAGATCGGTCGGATCTGCCTCATTTCTTTGATGCTGGTCGATGCGCGTACCGCCGACCGCCCCGTTGACGACGAAGATTGGCATTTTCTGGCTTTCCACCAATCGCTTGGCCAACTCCATTCCCCACCAGCCGAGTTCAGCTTTTTCCCCCTTCTGAGCCTTCCAGACGGGATGGCACCACAGATTAACATGAGGGCCTTTGTCATCACCTTCTGGTCGGCCGTAACTGCGAATCCACTCGCTGGTCTCTGCTGGCGATTGCTCGCCCGTATCAGTCGCCAGGGCGTTCGATTGTCCGTTGATGAGATATGCGTCACCGCAGACCAGGTTGCCGACAGTCTGCAGTAGAGTCTCTACTGCGCCATTCGTGGTCCCAAACTCGACTCGGTACTTGACCAGTCCCGGTTTTAGCTTCATTGTGAATGCGTATTTCTTGTCGACGGCGACCGGCTGAGTCTGCGACTTGAAGAGCTTGTCATCGGCGTAAACTTTCAAGAACGCGGCATCTGCAGGTTTGTCGAGTGATCCGTTGTAATAGAGCGTCCCCTCATTCTTGTCATCGCGGGCAAAAAACTGATTTTCCTCGGGCTTTTCATCCTTGTCCGGAATTCGCTGCACCCACGGATCGGTTTTAGGTTCGGTCACCTTGATGCGAATCTGTTGCGTTACGGGCTTGCCCCCATTGCTGACCGCAACAGAGACGTTCAGCGTTCCACTGTTACGCGAGCGTTTGAGAGTCAGTTTTCCTGGTGTAATCTCCCTGGCCTCGACGAGATCTGGAACGGTCCATTGATACGTCAATTCGCTGGCCTGCTTCGCCTGCATCTCGGACAGATTAGAGATCTGCGTCACAACTTCGATCGTCTGGCGTCCGTCCCAATCGGCCGGCGATTGCACACGGTAAACCGGGTCTGGAATCTCTTCCTGGATCGTGACAGGGATGTCGAATGTCTTTACTCCATCGGCATAGACCGCTTTCCACTGAAGCACGAACGATTGGTCACCTGTTACTCGACCACTCTGTAGCGTGTATGTGAAGCGATCGAGTGCGACGACGTTTTCCGACACTCCCTGCTTGATGATCCAATAGACTTTTTGAGCACCACCAGCTTTGGCAGACACGGTCGCTGACTGACCTTCGATGAGCGGCAATCGCTTCTCAGAAACAGAGAAGTCAGCGCCAGTCTGTACCAACGGGCCGACAAGCGTCTGCAGGGGCTTCTGGTTCTCATACTGCAATTTGATCCAATCTGCGGTTCTCGCCACTTTGGAGATTCGCACTTCATCAAGGTCGCCAATAAATCGCTCGCCGATCTGCATGCGTACCGGAGTCATCACTTCGAGTGTCGATTGCGTCGCAGTGGGAAGATCGAGACGGCCATTCACGTAGATCTGTTCGCTCTGTCCGTCGTACGTCAGCGCCACGTGATTCCATTCCGACTTCGGAAGAATGCTCGTCGCGAGATAGCGTTTCCGGCCACTTTCTACCTGGATCTGTGCCGGGGTGGTCGACACCCGCAGAGCCACTCCATCCAGCTTGCCCCAACTCAGAATCGTCGTGTTGAATCGATCGGCCTTGAACCACGCTTCGGAAGTATGCGGGCTGGATGCAAATGGAAAGAACGTGATTTTCTCGCCACCACTGATTCCTTTGCCATCGGCAAAGTGTCTGCTCAGGCCAATCATACCCGATGCAGGTGTACTTCCTTTGTCACTCGCCGGAACCAGACCGGCATCGTCTGAGGCAGGTTCATTCATGTGCCAGACGCTGAGATACCCATTGGATTTATTGAATACCGCCGGTCCATTGGACTCGCTAAGTGCCTCAGCCTGCCCCCAGTAAATCTTGATTTCCTGATGCGAGTTGCCACGGATAATCGGGACTCGCACCCAGATTGAAGCCATCCCGGCTTCTGCATCCCAGTGATCGATCTGGTACGACAACGGTACCCCATTGCTCGTGGTGAACCGCAGATCCTCGCCGCGAGATCGCGCTTCGCTGAAATTGAACCAATCCTTGTTCAACCGTACGAGCACTGGAAAGTTTTCCTCAACTGCGGAAGCGGGCAGGTTTGCGCCATCCGGCGTTGTCAGCAGAAACAAGGAGCCTGAATGGCGCCAGGTCTTGTACTTCAGTGAAGCTGTTTCGCCTGGTGCGATTTCGGACAACGCCTTTGGCAGGGGAGGATATGCAGTATCAATTCCATACTTGGTCGCCATGTATCTGCCGACCAGAGCCTGGTCCGCAGGTGATAGAATCGATTCGTACCCAAGGATCTCTGCCACATCAAAATCGCAAGAAGCGAGTCCATCGTTATTGCCGATTGTGTAACTTGCTTCCATCGCGTTGGCACCGTTGACGACGATTCTGAGGATCATGAATTGGGTCAGCGGCGAACAGTCGAATGCTGGTCCCGGCAAGACCGTTCCGTTCCTGGAAATGGCGGCGGGACTCACGTCTGTCCAGAATCCAGTATCTTGCCCCCAGGTATTGTAACTTGATCCGCGACCTTTGAGTCGGCCCAGCAAGCCGCCAGCTCCGTTCCATTTGGGGCCGGGACTGCGAATCACAACGTAGTGCTCTTTCGCAAAGACTGTTCCTGCTAAAGCCAACCAACCCTTACGAAATTGAACTGCCGGACGCGAATTGATCTGGTTGGCAACCACGACCGGTGCACTGCCACCGCCAATTGACGCGTGATGCTCGTTCCCCGACAGATCGTTCCACGTTTGGATCACTCCCTTCTCATCCGCTGAGACACCGGCAGCAGCGTCGAACCAGCAGGCCAGTCCCTTCCTTACGATGAGCTTTGGAACAGGCGATTCGACCGACGCAACTCCAGGTCGAAACGCCAGCGACTTGTCAGCCCAGATGCTGTCCACAACATTGATACCGCGGACTGTCACGTAGTACCGCATTCCCGGCGTCAGGCCGGTGATCGTGTGGCTGAGTTTCGTGGATATGGTGTTTGTGAATGTTCCGACGGGGGCCGAATGCTCCCAAAGACTGGCGTCAGTTCCTCCATCCGTTGTGCCCCAATAAACTCGAACGTCATACATTGCCCCGGGACAGGTCAAGGTGGTGTTGAGCGAGACTGTACTTGGGTCTAACGTTGAGGACTGATCAGAGATTGAAGCGTTTGTCAGAGAGGCCGCGGAAGTCATTCCTGCAGAGTCGGGATAGGGCGTTGCGATCCCATACTTGGCAGCCAGGTAGCTGCCAACCAGTTCTTCGTCCGTTTGCGAGAGCGAAGTCTGGAACCCAAGAATTTCTGCGATGTCGCAGTCACACGACGCAAGATCCCCCATGCCGATCTGATAGGTGTTCTTGCTGATGTCCCCATCGTTGACGTCAATCTTGAGGATCATGTACTCCGTGATCGGACCGAGATTGAATGGTTGGCCTCTCACCGGTTTTCCATTTTTGGAAACAGTCACGGGATATTGGTCTCCCCAAAATGCGGTGGTGTTTCGACTCAGACGATAGCTGGAACTCCGTTTCCAGCGGCGACCGAGGAAACATCCGTCATTGTTCCAGGCAGCATTCGGCGAACGGACAACAACGTATTGCTGTTCAACAAAGAATGGGCCATCGAGGTTGAACCCGCATGCACCGTTCAACGTGCGGAACTGAACTGCAGGCTTCGAATTGAGCTGGTTTTCTGCCAGCACAGGCGATCCCGCAGTTCGTGTTCCATGATGTTCATGACCAGACAGGTCTTTCCAGGACTGCACAACGCCCCGGTCATCCGTCGAGACACCGACCGCTGCGTCGTACCAACAGACCAAACCGTTTTTGACCGTTAGAACGGGTCGTTCATTGGTACCAGTGTTCGGATTCAATGGTTTGAGTGTCGTAAAACGGGAGGTCGCTGATGACCACGCTTCGCCGCCAGCATTCGATGCGAAACAACGGTAGAAATAGGTTTGCCCATAAATCAGGTTTTCGGCCGTGATGGAAAACGCTGCTCCATTCTGGACGTCCTTGACTTCGCTCTTGTGTCGCCAGTTCTCGCGGTTCGTGCCTCCGTCACCTGGCCCCCAATAAACGACGACATCCGCAGGGCCACCGCCAACGAGCGTCCCCTGCAAGCGAGCCCTACCCGCAGTGATGTTCGTGGCCCCCATCTGATTGTTCACATCGGGCGCCGCCTGACTGACCCTCAGACTGGTGAGATCGAACACTATGGTCAAAGCGAGAATCAGAACCATTTGTTTCATGCGGTACACGTTTCTTCAAAAGCCTCCCTGAAGCTCGCAGTCTTCAGGAGGGAGTCACTTCATCGCAAAAGAAAGGCAGCGCTTCATTGACGTAGCTGGTGGACTGCCGTTTCCAAATCAATTTCGTAAGATAATCTGGTACTTTAATCAATCGAACTCGCAAATCGGCAGGGCAATCGGCTTTTTCAATGTAGGGTGGAACCAGCTCGCTTCGAGCGCCGGCCCACCATCAGGAAACGTCGAGAATTGATGGTGGGCCTGGGAGTTTGCATCAGGTCCGCTTAACCCATCCGGTCTTCACCCTGCGCCTTTGCGTCTCTGCGTTAAATTCCTCTATATTTACGCGGAAGAATTTAACGCAGAGACGCA
>JBAWWJ010000105.1:0-27150 GCA_037146815.1 Planctomycetota bacterium | reverse complement strand
TTCGCCGCGCCGGCCCACCATCCGTTCTCGACGTTTCCTGATGGTGGGCCGGCGCTCGAAGCGAGCTGGTCCCACCCTACATTGAAAATGCCGATTGCCCTGGTCCCAAGGCCTGCTGACCAGCGAACAATCTTTCTGCCATTTGATTGGTCCGCGTCGTCAGTGTCCTTTGCAGAAAACGGGACTCGGTGGACACTGATTCCACGGAGAAATAGCCGCATCGAACTATCGAAAGACCGTCCGTTTCCCGGCGTATCGTTTCAGTTTTTCGAGATCGATATCAACTCCCAGGCCTGGCAGAGTCGGGATCGTCAGGTTTCCTTCGGCATCAATCACGAACGGCTCTGTCGTCAAGTCATCGATATAGGCACAGGGGGTCAGATATTCGACGTAGCGTGCCCGTGGGATGGCGGCACTGAATTGCAGGTCCGCGGCCAGACCCATGGCAGTGTTCCAGCCGTGCGGAACGAGCGTGATGTTGTGGTCAAAACAGAGCCAGGCCAGTCGACGTGATTCGGACAAACCACCATTTTTCGTGCAGTCTGGCTGAAGAATGTCGACCGCACGTCGTTCGATCCAGGGGATGAACGACTGGCGTCGCGTCAGCACTTCACATCCCGCAATCGGAACCGGCGACACTCGTGTCAGCTCGATGTAACCTTCGATGTCATCGGGGGGAAGCGGTTCCTCAAACCAGGTAATGTTGAAGTCGGCGAGCATCTTGGCTGTTTCTCGAGCCCAGTTGGTGCCATGAGGCCAGAACTGTTCACTTCCTCCGGCATCGACCATCAGTTCCACACCGTCCCCGACGGTCTGTCGAGCTGTCCGGACAATCATTTCGTCGAACTGTCGATCACGACGCCCAAACGGTCGCCAGCCCATCTTGATGGCTTTGAATCCGCGAGCCACAACGCTCTCCAACGAGCGGTTCAGGGCATCGGGCTCATCAAACAGGATCGACCCATATGGCTTGATGCGGTCTCGATAATTTCCGCCCAGCAGTCGGGAAACGGGTTGCCCGCAGGCCTTTCCCATAATGTCCCAGAGAGCGATATCGATTCCGCTGATGGCATGTTCAACGGCACCTCCGCGCCCCTGCCAGAAACTGGCCTGACGCAGGACTTCTGAGACGCGTTCGGGCTCGACACCCGACTGTCCCTTCAGCAATGGCCAGAGCAGCGCAACGGCTCCTTCGACCAATGTCCCCGAAGTAAAACTTCCGCCCCAACCGTACAAGCCGCTATCCGTCCGGATCTGAATGAGAGTATGCAGATTCTCCTGCGGCTCATGTCCTTGCGGCCAGCCCCCATCGACGGTGGCACCTGTCAGCGGAACGACTTCGACTTCGACGATTTTCACGAGACTCTCCGGAATCCTGCTCAACTGAGACAAAAATGAAAAGGCGAACCGCGTGCCGCAAGTCTCGGCTCGGCTCACCTCATAGGCGTCGATAGAATGTCAGGGATGTTGCGAACATTGATTCGGCAATCAGTCCTTCAATTCGATGGCGAAATGATTCTTATCCCCTTCTTTGACCGTGAACTGCAAGCCGGACGAGTCGACGGAATTGTATTTTTCGGGAATCGGCGAAACCTGCTTCGGAGCAGGAGTACTGGCCGTCTTTGCCGCGTCGTCCATACTCATGCTTCCAGACGATTTCACAGGTTGTCCAATGATCTTGGTAACGGTGACACGATGGGTCCCCGGTACTGCGCCATCGCCAGACTGATTGGTAGTCAGCACAAACTCCCCTGATGCGTCTGTAATCGCAACGGCCGGCGCCGACTTGCCGTCCCCAAGAAAGGAAACGGTCGCTCCTTCAACAGGAACGTTTTTATAGGTCACCTTGCCTCCCGCAGGAACCTTTTTGGGGCCAGTCGGTGCTTTTGAACACCCCATTGAAAGTACCGCGATGCCTGCCACGACCAGCCACAAACGCCGAGATGCCATGTTAAAGACTCCTGGTAGAAATGTGAGACGAATCGAAATGGAAAGGTATTCTGTACGAATGCCCTTGCGGGGAGCAGCTTGATTCTGAATCGTCGCATTGCGTCTGTCAAACTACCTGTACGATTGCTGCAGCCGGATTTGGTGCGAAACGGAACAAATCCCTTGCGCATCGAACGGGCGTCCGTGATACAGTCAGTGGGACTACGTCACAGGTCAATTTTTCGGATGGAGCGTCCCCAATTCTTCCCAAGCACCTGTACACCACTGCCGCGAAAACACCGTCCCTGACGGCCTCAACTCGACTTGTCGAGTCTGCGGGAATGGCCCCGCTGGACGTCTTTGAAAAAATGGCGAGTCGCCCGGAAGGGCTGACAGCCGACGAAGCGGAAAAACGACTACAGGAGCATGGACCGAATATCCTCGCAAAAGATCAAGGAACAAGTCTGCTCACGCTGGTCTGGCACGCTGTCGCAAATCCACTGGTCTTGCTACTGGCCCTGCTGGCCGCGATTTCCTTTGCCACCCACGACACCGTCGCAGGGGCAATGATGACGCTGATGATCCTGCTGGGGATGGGGCTGAAACTGTATCAAGAAGCCAAGGCCGATCGCGTCTCGATGAAACTCAAGGCGATGATTTCTGTCACGGCGACAGTCCTTCGCGGCGGTCAGGAACACGAGATCGCCGTGTCTCAACTGGTTCCGGGGGATGTGGTGAAAATCTCGGCCGGTGACATGATCCCGGCGGATCTCCGCATTATCTCTGCCAAGGATCTGTTTATCACACAGAGCATTCTCACCGGGGAAAGCTTTTCGGTCGAAAAATTTGAGCACGAGCAACCGTCGACGAATCGAAATGCGACCGAATTAACCGGGGTCGCGTTCCTGGGAACGAGTGTGGAAAGCGGCACCGCTCACGGAGTCGTCATTGAAACCGGCAAAGAGACGTTGCTGGGTGGGATGGCTGCGGCGTTGACAGAACCACAACAGCCGACCGCTTTCGACAAAAGCATTTCGCAATTCACCTGGCTGATGCTCAAGTTTCTGGCGGTCATGGTCCCGCTGGTGTTTGTGATCAATGGGTCCATCAAAGGAAATTGGACCGAGGCATTTTTCTTCGCAATCGCTGTTGCTGTCGGCATGACGCCGGAAATGCTCCCCATGATCGTGACCGTCTGCCTTTCCAAGGGCGCGGTTTCGATGAGTCGCCGGAAAGTCATCGTCAAACGATTGAACTCCATCCAGAATCTGGGCGCGATGGACGTCCTGTGCACCGACAAGACAGGAACGCTGACGATGGACCGGATCATCCTGGAACGGTATTGCGACGTCACACTGAAACAGGATGACAACGTACTGGCCCTCGCGTATCTCAATAGTCACTTTCAGACGGGCCTGAAGAACGTACTCGATCGCGCCATCCTGGCACATACTGAGACTCATACCGATGCGGGAGTTCCTGACTTCGCCAAGGTGGACGAGATCCCGTTCGATTTTCAGCGGCGAGTGATGTCCGTAGTCGTTCGTACGCCTGACGGAAAAGATCGCATCATCAGCAAAGGGGCACCCGAGGCTATTTTTCCTCGCTGCCGAAACTTTGTCGTTGACGGGCAACTCTATCCAATGGACCATTCGCACATTGATGAATTGAAGAAGGAATACGAATCACTTTCGGCAGACGGCTTTCGTGTTCTGGCCCTGGCGAGCAAGGATGTTGCACCCCGCGGATCCGCACCATATTCGAAACTGGACGAAGCGGATTTACTCTTGAACGGATACGTCGCGTTTCTGGATCCCCCCAAGGAGACTGCGTTACCCGCATTGCAAGCCCTGAAAGAGCATGGAATCTCCGTCAAAGTTGTCACGGGCGACAACGAACTTGTCGCGAAGAAGATTTGCCGTGAAGTTGGGATTTCGACAGAGTTCGTACTGCTCGGCTCTGACGTGGAAGCGATGACGGACGAACAACTCGCCGACTCAGTAACTCAGACAACTCTGTTCGCCCGCGTCTCACCGAGTCACAAGCAACGAGTCATCCGTGCACTCCAATCACGTGGCCATACCGTTGGATTTATGGGTGACGGAATCAACGACGCCCCGGCGCTGCGAGCAGCTGACGTCGGCATCAGCGTCGATACCGCCGTCGATATTGCACGCGAATCGGCCGACATGATTCTGCTGGAAAAGTCACTGCTGGTTTTGGAAGCGGGCGTCGTGGAGGGCCGTAAGGTCTTTGCCAATATCCTGAAGTACGTTCGCATGGGGGCCAGCAGCAATTTTGGAAACATGTTCAGTGTGCTCGGAGCGAGTTTGTTTGTTCCCTACCTGCCAATGGCTCCGATCCAGATCCTGGCCAACAACCTGCTTTACGACATCAGCCAAAGCGCCATTCCCACTGACGAAGTCGACCCGGAACAGGTCGAAAAGCCAAAGCCGTGGGACATGCGGCAACTGACACGATTCATCCTGTGTATCGGCCCTTGCTCGTCGATTTTCGATTACACGACCTATTTCATCATGCTGTCGGTGTTCCATTGCTGGAACGTCTCCACCCCGGAGATTCGCAGTGCGAGCCAAAGCCTGTTTCAGACCGGCTGGTTTGTGGAGAGCCTGCTGACTCAAACCCTGATCATTCACATCATCAGGACCAACAAGATTCCCTTTCTGCAAAGCCACAGTTCGTGGCCGCTGATGGTCACCTCGATCGGTATCATGGCCACGGGAATCGTAATTCCCTATACCGAACTGGGACGATCACTGGGGTTCACAACACTACCGGCGCTCTACTGGCCACTGCTGGTGATTTCGATGGTGAGCTACATGGCACTGACTCAGGGAGTCAAAATGCTGCTGCTGAAGAAGAAATGGATCTGACGGGACCGTCAGGCGGAAAAAACTTTACGGTTTGGTCGCGAATGTGCGCTGCTGCGGCTATCGTAAAGTGCAATCGGACCATCCTTTCCGGCAGGATGCCGGATATCAGATTCGATCTCGCGAACTGGTTTCCAGGTGGTCACGTTGCCCCACTGATTTTGCATCCGTGCCGTTTATTTAACAGGAGATCGACATGCCACGTGTTTTTGTCGGGTTGTTTGCCTTGAGCTGTGCGTTCTGTACGTTCAGCACGGCCATGGCTCAGGAAACCCCCGTCAAGTGGGAACGCATCAAGTTTGAAGACGCCTTCCGGGCAGAAGGTGTTGCCGTCGGAGACTTCAACAAGGATGGACGCCTGGATATTTCCAATGGCGAAGCCTGGTACGAAGCTCCCGGCGATGCGAATCTGTACAAGACTGGCAACTGGACGATGAGACCCCTGCGCGCCGAAGGAATTCGTCGCTACGTCGCCGACGGTGCCTACAGCAACAACTTCGCTCTGTGGTCTTACGACATCAGCGGCGATGGCTGGCAGGACATCATTGTGATCGGTTTTCCCGGTGTCCCCTGTCACTGGTTCGAGAATCCCCAGAATAAGCCCGGCCCCTGGAACCAGTACGAAATCTGGCACAGCGCTGCTGGTGAATCACCTCAGTTCCTGGACATCACCGGAGACGGCAAACCGGAACTGGTGATGACCTCCGAACCCGAGCAAATGATGGGTTATCTCGAAATCCCGTCACCCGAGATGGCGAAGAAGAAGTGGGACTATCGACAAGTCAGTGCCGAAAAGCTCGGTGGACTGGCTCATCGCTACTATCACGGCCTGGGCGTCGGAGACCTCAATCGTGACGGCAAGCAGGACATTATGATTCCCGCTGGCTGGTGGGAGCAACCCGCGAAACTGGAAGGCCCCTGGACTTTCCATAAGCACACCCTCAGTGCTAACGGCGAAGGGGGTTCACACGCCGCTGCTGACATGCACGCTGATGATCTGGATGGAGACGGCGATAGCGACATCATCATGAGTTCCGCGCACGCACACGGAGTCTGGTGGTTCGAAAACACCGGTGACGGCAAGTTCAAGCAGCACGAAATTGACAAGACTTTCTCGCAGACGCATGCGCTGCACTATCAGGACATCAACGGCGACGGCACAAAAGATCTGATCACCGGCAAGCGATTCTACGCACACGGCTCGGGAGGTGATCCTGATGCGCGGGGCGAAGTCGTGATGGTGTGGTACGAAGTCAAGAAAGGAGACAAGGCCCCGCCGACGTTCACCCGGCACAAGATTGAAGCGGGAACGGACACAGGAATCGGCACCCAGTTCTTCGTCGGCGACATCAACGGCGACAAACTGCCAGACATCGTCCTGTCGAACAAGAAGGGAACGAATATTCTCGTTCAAAAACGATAATCAAAGCGGAAGCGGTTGTTGGCAGTTGCTTCTCGTGGCAATCGTGGTTCAGTCAAAAGCAAACCCCGGAATCGCTCGATTCCGGGGTTTTTCCATTGCACCAACGGGACTGCATCAAGCAATTTCCCGGTCCCTCGTCATCATCGATTCTTTGTCGGTGATGAGTTGCGACACATGCTGAAGCCAGTCGTCAATGGGCGGGAGGGATCCCCTTGGACCCAAGGACCTAAAAACAACGCCGCGACTGACAACTGCCAATCGAGCCGTATCTCAGTGATCCCTGTTGGAAATCAGAGGCAATCAGAATACGGTAAACTCACGTTCGCACGACGACAGGTGGTTGCTTACAGCGTGGCGTCTTGTGCGGCGAAGCGTCGTAGCCTCGTGATTTCAGTGTCGCAACGAAGTCCTCAATGTATCCGTGAGTGACCAGAATCCGCTCGGCCGTGGTTGCCGCTACGGCACTCAATAATTCGCTGTAGTCGGCATGATCCGAGAGTGCAAACCCGTGT
The DNA here is from genome assembly GCA_037146815.1 of Planctomycetota bacterium. GTDB lineage: Bacteria > Planctomycetota > Planctomycetia > Planctomycetales > Planctomycetaceae > Schlesneria. The sequence goes on along the minus strand of JBAWWJ010000105.1, from coordinate 20,395 downwards.
TCCACTCCTCGCTTGCCAGGTTCATCGGGCAGGACCATCCACCCCGAGGCAAATGCCGTCGCATAGTGTCCGTGAAAGGCAAGCCCCTTTTCCCAGCGTGAGGCAGGAGGCATCAAAATCATTGCACGGGGCCAGTCTGCGATCAGTGAAGTGTCGTTCCAGCCGCGTGTAGCAGGTAATGCGACCCCGGATTGCCGGTAGAGTTCGTTCATCTGCTCGATACTGGGATGGGCATAGACCGGGCCAAGCGATGGATCGAGCCCCGCCAGAATTCGTTGAGCTTTCCCAAGGGAATAGGCGTACAGCAGACTCGCTCGCCCCTGTGACTGGTTTTCACGCCACCAATCGTGAATGGCGGCATACGTAACCGACTGCGGATCCCAATGATAGTGCGGATCTCCAAATGTCGATTCTGTGATGAAGGTGTGACACTTGACCGGCTCAAACGCCTCACACGTGGAATCGGGCGCCACCTTGTAGTCTCCGGACACAACCCAGACTTCACCTTTGTGCTCGACGCGTACCTGGGCACTTCCCAGGATATGCCCCGCCGGATGCAGTGACACTTCAACGCCATCGAGATTCAGTTTTTCGCCAAAAGCCAGTGACTGAATCTGGGCGCGTGGTCCCATTCGATGCTGCAGAATCAATTTTCCCGAGGCGGCCGACAGATACTTTCGCGAACTGCGGACTGCATGGTCACCGTGAGCATGCGTGATCACGGCACACGCCACGGGGCTCCAGGGGTCGATGTGAAATCCCCCGCGCGAACAATAGAGTCCGGCTGAAGTCAGTCGCAGCAGTGGTTCACGGGACATGCGTCTTTGGATTCTTTCATCGAGTCTTGGTCGTGCCTTGCTCGCTGGTTTCAGCAAGCGACCAACGAAAGCGGCATCGGCGATCTCAAGCGGTAACTACTAAAAACAGTTTGAAGGTTCTTCATATCCCGAATTCAACGTGAAGTGTTCTCGGATGCATTCATTTCGTTCGGGCTGATGATTTCGTCCAAGATACTCGCGGGGCGCACCTTTTCGGGAAGTTGGCCGAGATTTCGATGAGCAATCAACTCGGCCACGATGCTGACCGCAATCTCTGGAACGGTTTGTGATCCGATATCAAAGCCCAGCGGAGCATAAACGCGTGACAGTGCCTGGCGTGAAATTCCGTCTCGCAACAGATCATCATAGATCAGCTTGATCTTGCGACGGCTGCCAATCATGCCGACGTATCTCGCCTTGGTTTCCGCCAGGTGAAACAGCGCCTGCTCATCATGATTGTGACCTCGCGTGACGATGATGCAATAAGTGCTGGAATCGATCTGCAGCCCACGCAGTGCCGTATCGAACGTATCAACAATCAACCGTCGAGCACGCGGGAATCGCTCGTGATTGCAGTACTCCTGGCGATCGTCGACAACCCAGACATCGAAGCCAACATCCGTTGCCAGCTCAGCCACACGTTGACCCACGTGACCTGCTCCGACGATCAGTAATCGGCATCGCTTGAGATACGGGAGATAAGAGACGCCTGAGGCAATGTAGGGGCGAGGCCGTTCATCCAGGGGTTTCAGATGCGCAAGGATCGGTCCGGGAACTGTGTTCGCTGCAGTCGCCGAATCCGCAGACCGTTGAGCCAGCACAGCACCATGTTCATCAAGCAGCCACCGATCGGTATCAACCCCGCCACCGGATTTCTCGGCGTCGATCACGATTGCTTCGGTCGCTCCGATCCCGGCCGTTACCGTATCGAGCAGCACACGAAAGTAGGAGGCGTCGCCTCCGGGGCGTACCGGATCAACCAGCATCTTCATCCGACCACCGCAGATCAATCCGTCATCCCAACCATAGTCACTGTCGAGTTGAAATGTCAGCAGTTCGGTTGACCCGTTCTCGAGAACCTGCAAGGCACGTCGTTTGACTTCGGCCTCAACACAGCCACCGCCGAGAGTGCCGATCTGGGAGCCATCGGGAAAGACCAGCATCGCAGCCCCCGCCTTTTGCGGCGTAGACCCGCGAGTTTCTACAAGTGCCGTGTAGCAGACTGGGCGGCCCGAACGAACAGCGGCATCAAGTTCGTGAATCAGTGACTGCATGTCAAAATCAATCTCGTTGCCAAAAGCACTGGAGGCACGTTTTCAGAATGCCCGCTGCTGATGAGGAATACCAATGAACTTGTTAACGAATGTCAGCGGCAATCACTTGGCCTTGGGATGAACGATCACCTGCAGACCTTGGGACTTTGTCGAACGCATGTATTCCGTGACGCGTTCGGTCTTGGCATCCAGATGCCCCTTCTCCAGTTTAGCGACGATGGTAATTGAACTGTCGATGGCCTGACGGACTCCCGAGGCGCGCTGGACTTCAGGGCGACCCGTCCGGTTTCCGATCTCCAAGATTCGGAACGGCCCGACGATTTCGCTGCTCGACGCCACCGTGGGAGTCCCACCTCCCTCTCCGCTACCAGGTGTCGCAATCGCACCTCCGACGCGCGGCAGGACGAATGAAATTTCGTCGTCTGGATTTACTCGCGAGGAATTGAACGTGCGAGTGTCCACCGGAATCCAAAGAGCGACTTCGTTAACCCCCAGCTTTTCGTTCAGGTCCTTCGTTGCGGGGGTGCGAATGTCTTGCCCCAGCACCAGTTCCCCCCCTTGAAAACTGCGTGTGGTTGGAAAGCCGGTGATTAGTTTCATCTCCTCATACCGCGGAGCCACCTGTTCGAGGTTTCCCACGGCACTGCGAGGAATATTGATCCTGACCAGATGATCCTCGCGCAGGAGGTCACCGACGTTCAACTGAACATCCGATCGGATCGCGATGAACGATACTTTGGCTTCCTTACCGGCGAGTCGCTCCAGATACATCCAATTGCAGACAGCACCTGCCAGGCCCAGGCCGATCGAAAGCAGAATTCCCTGAACACCCTTCATCGCGATTCCCTTTCCGGAGCTGACCAGATAACACCTGTCAGCCGACCATCATGCTCGCGCCGAATCTGTATATCCGACAGAATTCGTTCGCGCCGATATTTCAAGTTTGCCGAATTCTCACTGACGTCACGAGACACGAGTGCGCCCGTTCCAAATTGTTCTTCGAAATGTTGTACCCACCCGGCGATGTCACCGCGACCCTGAAACACATGCCACTGACAACCATCGGATCCCCCCAGGCTAGTAACATTCTGCGCGCCCGGTGGAAGTTCGATCCGGGTGATCGTGTCAGCCTGAGCCGATTTCGCGGAGCGGGGATGGAAAACGTAGATTGTCCACTCTCCCGGTGCGGTGGGAAAGGCCAGCCCCCAGCCGACAATCCGCTGCGTGATCAAATCGTTTCCACTCTGCTCCGTAAATCGCGTTGCAACAAACGAAGGAAGTGGTTCTTGTCGCCGATAGACGTTGCCTCGCGTGGAATCCCAGAAGACAGGCGGGGCAGCCTGCAACGCTTCCAGCCAGTCTCGCTCGGCCTCTTCCATCACACTCGGCACGATTTCCGTCGTTGTGACGATTGCCTTGCCCAACCGCGTTAATTCCTCGTCCAGTTGCTTTCGTCCCCCGGCGAACGGCATCCGTTTGAGTGACGTTGAGGCGGAACCAAACTGGATTGTGACAGGGGTCCGATTCCAGTCCAGGTCCACGGGATTCACCATCGGTGGTTCTGGAGTTGAGGCAGGATCGACTCGCCACCATTCGATCAACTGCTGGCCCGTCGACAGGCCCACAACAATCAAAAAGGAAATCACGAGCAGGTCAATGGCTCGACGAGTCATGCGGCGTGCCAGACTCGGGCCAGCGGTTACGGTACTGGTTGTGGCAACATCAGTCGGCGCAGGTTCGCAGGGTGTCGGGCCAATCGGCGTGGGGGCTGTCAATGACCAACTCCCACGGGCGACGGCGGACAAGGACAACGCGTCATCGGTGGACACTGGCAGGGACTCAGGTCACCTGGGTTTCCACATCGCGGCAGCGTTCCCATAAATTGAGCCAGATCTTTGTAACGCTGCCGGAGCGGATCGATCGCGGCGTCGTTGTAGCCACACATTTCCAGTTCACAAATCCAGGAACGATACATACCCGTAAACCGGCGTGAGAAACTGCATGGCAGATCATCGATCCGGCAAAGGAGCGATCCCGCGTTTCGTTGGCCGTCACCATCCAGCCTCGACACCCCGCTGTTGTAGACATCCCTCGGGTCCAACATGCACAGACGGCTCATTCGCGGATATAAGTCTGGTGGCGGAAACCCGGAATAACGAATGAATTCTTCGTCGTTGTCCAGGGGATACAAATCAGAGCGGTAAGTACTCTGCTGTAACTGGCGAAGATGATCCTCCAGAGCTTGCAGATTCTTGCTGATGTCGCCATCACGTGCGGCCAGTTCCGAATGGTCGATGTCCCACCACAGATCGGCTCGAATATGATTGTTCCACGGAATGCCAATCGCGTAGAACTGCCATTGATTGTCAAACACGTCCTGTTTCAGATTGAACTTGAATCGTCCGCTTCCCGGAATGGCTCCTCGCAATAACGGCAGCGGTTTATCGAGAATGGCATTCCCTTCCAGAACCAGCCCGTCCATTTCCATGCGTCCGGGAACATTGACGGTATTATTGGCACTCGGTGCGGTCAGTTGAGGACCACGGACACAAGGGCACAGCAATTCCTGACGTGAATCCCACAGTTGGCTGGACGTGGGAAGATCGGTTCCACTGTTGGTTGTCAGCGGTGCGTTCGCCGGCCAATACGGCGGATTCGGGTTGTATTGACCGGTTCGAGCATTGACCGTGCGATAAGCGGCATAACGGGCGTTTGTCTGAGTCCGAATCTTCCAGGCCCCAACGACTCCAAAGTCGATCATCAGAGCCATCATCATGACCAGGATCGGCAACGCGAGCGTGAACTCCAGTGGTGCCAATCCCTGTCGTGCATGCATTCGAACCACGCCACGCACGCACCGGCGCACCACCCCCAATGGGTCTTCCGAACGCGGCAATGGAGTGACTCGTCGCATAATCAATGTGTATTCACGAGGTGAAACTGTTGCAGAGACATGTTCTGCAGGTTCGGGGGCTGTGACCCGGACAACGCTCCATTCAAATACGTTCCCGGATGCTGTGAGAGAATCGTCGGAACATTCGCCGCAGTGGCAGGAACCAGTTTAACGGTCCAGTTCTGATTGAACGAATCCCACTCACCAAATTGTTCCCAGCGAGTGTTCATGGCAAATGTCGGCAAATGCCAGGCGATTTGCGGATGGCCGGGATTGCTGTTCGACCAGCTATAAAGATCCCATGACCCGGGAGCCGTGTCGTACAGGTAAGCGCAGCAGGTTCCGTTCGGAGGACAGGGATACAAATGGACCCAGGGAGCATTTTCAGGCCAGCGAGGCCCCCAGTTTACGCGCGAAAATTTGCCACGCGGAAGAAAGACCGAAGCCTGCGCGAACGCCGTCGCATAGGCCTGACTGTCACGTTCCAGCGGGTTCTTGAACAGCCCCGGAAACATCGGCTTCTGATGCGGCCAATAGACTGCGGAAACAAAGTTGTACGAGCCTTCGAGGGTTGACTGAGTGATCGGGCTGGCGGGAACACAGGGCCGTTCCGGATAATCGGGTGTCATCACGCAGCCATCAAAATCCCATGGCGAATTCGGTTGCGGCCCCTGGGACGGTGCGCCGTTATAGGGCCGAGTCGGCGCATCACGCATCACGAATGGCAGATTGGTCAGGGGGTATTCGTGGTTCAGCAGGTTGTCCAGATTGGCGCAGGTATAGATCCGCCAGAAGTTGATGTAATTGGACATCTTCGCGGAGGATGCCCCGTAATCCGGTGTTCCATCATCAGGGTATTCGAAGTAAGGACTCATCCAGAGTCGAATCCAGTCGTTCAAATACTGATGAGCCCGGATGTGCCTGAGCTTGCGGGAAATGCACTCTGAACAGGAATAGCACGTGGGGCAATCAGGAACGACGTTTTCGCCAACCTGCATCAGGTCCTGGCCATAGCGCGAGGAATCAATCATCGGCAGGGTACGAGTCAGCGCGGCATTTTCGTCGCGCTGACCGACGACGGTCACATTGGTGCACCACAACAGCCCATGCAGATCCAGATTGCGATGTTGTGACTTCGTTCTGGTGCCGTACCGCTGAGCCAGTTCATCGGTTGCCACACTGGCGATGTAGGGAACGGTCAGTAAGACGGCTCGCTGAAATCGTGGCAGGAATCCCCCCTCAGGAGATCGATCGGGAATACCGGCACTGTTCTCGAACTCGGGGCCCGCCAGAATATATTCGAATAGCGGCAGCGTCAGTTTGGATTCCAGGTACGCCATCTGAGCGAATTCCTGAACCATCATTCCTTCGATCGGAATCTTCTGCAGGATGGCCTCGCCCATCTTTTTGAACTTTTGAGACAGTGGCTGCGTCCCTGTTCCTGTCGAAAACGCTCGCCCGACATTTTCCCAGGCCTGCAGAATTTCCGGGACAAATTTCTCGGACTTGCGATCACGCCCCTCGCGCATGTACGCCACCAGCGCAAACGTCTCGCATTCCAGATGATTGGCGAACGCGATCGCATTCATCCCGCGAGCGATCACAGTCGCTCCCGAATAGGCTGCGGCATCCGCTGCGTTTTGCATTCGCAACTTGTCATCAATCTGCCGCCCGACATTCACGACCAGCACCAGCAGGATCGTAAACATGAAAATGGCAAACACGGACAGGGCACTGATCGCCCCTCGCTGATCCCGATGCAATCGCCCTGCAAAGTTTAAGGAGAGTTCCGTACACGCCGGCCCGTGTTCGCCGACTTGTTCGGCGCGGGTCTCCTGACCCCGCCGAAACGCCCGACCGAAGGTCTCCTCTTCTCCAGCATGGCGCGCGGATTGTCTCCCCCCCGCGATTTGCCGCCAGAAATGTTGCATTCCCATGTTCATGCCAACGGGCTTTCTAATTTGTCGGCAAGGCGTACGAAGGCTGGATATAAGGCTTGACGGATTTCCAGCCTTCGCACGTCATCGTTGCAGCAGCCTGAATCTGTGTGGTGTACAGTGTTCGCGAGGCATCCAGACTAGTGGCATTGATACGTGGGCTGACGCGATCTGGCAGACCATCGGCTCGAACCAGTCGAGCTGCGAGCAACCGGCCCGGACCTGGCAAGAGGGCGAACTGGTGAATGACATAGACGGTAATGGGATCCTGCCAGCCGATTTCAGCCTCGCGAAACGTCGACTGCCGCTCTGGATCAGGACAGGTGTGGTTGCGGACATTGTAGGCGGTAAAATTCAATGAATCGCGTCCCCTGGGATCGAACGAGTCACGCCATTCGACGATGACTCGCGTGTTCTGGTCAGCATAGTTCAACTTGTTCACGATCCGGTTCGCGATCTGGGAATTGGACTGCGAGGCCGGAACAAGCATGGCATAGACCTGTTGGTTGGCCAGCGCCAGACTCGCCAGATAAGGCATCTGTCCGCGGGCTCCCAGATTTCGAGAAGGACAGAGCGGCATCAGCGCCTGAACAACGGCCGCCCGGACCTTCCAGAGTTTCAAGCTGTTACTGGCAGGAGTTACTTCGTAATCGGTGTAATCGCCATCGGACATTGTTGGACGCTCATTCAAGCGGTTTTCCACTTCGATGTAATCATTAATTTCCAGGCTTGAATCCTGCAAAGCCGCGGGTAACCAGACGGCTGCAGAACGGACGCCCGCAAATGCAGCGTAGTGGATCACCATCTGCGCAATCATCAACTGGCTCACTTGCACGATCAGCAGCACGACCATGACGAAAACGGGCATTGTGAGAACAAACGCGAGTGACTGAACGCCCCCTTGCTGACAGGCATGCACTTGTCGCAGTCGCTGCCAGTTCCACGACTTCGCCCCCACGGCGAGTACCAGGCGCAGGATCACAAACGACGCACAGAGCACGACGAAGCAAGGGAAGCAGGCGATGAGGATCTGGCGATTCACGGCAACCTCATTCAACACCACACGACTCATTACAGATCGCAGAATTCCAACATCCGGTGGAGCGAGTCACCGTTCAGGCCTGATGTTATCACCGCCCCGACACTAACGCGTTCCAGCAAAACTCAGAATGTTCAACCACAAGTCATTCGTCACGATTAGAACGGCCACCAGCGCCGCCGGTGCCAGAAACAACGTTTGCTTCAACGGTTTTCGAACAGCAGGTGGTACCGGGACCCAACCCCCCGCCTGCCAGACGCTGGCAAGATGGCGAGCGATTTGCGCGACGATATTTACAAACCCGGTTTGCCAGACAATCACAACGCCCCCGAAGATCCCTCCGAGCACTAACGTCCACAGCAGGGCTTCCACCCCGCGTTCAAATCCGAGAAACGCCCCCATCATGGCGATCAGCTTCAGATCGCCCCCACCCAATCCAGTGTGCGCACAACAGACCGGTATCAGTACACCACAGACGAAGAATCCTTTGACGGAATCTTCCAGAGCGGGCATTCCACCTGCTGCTGATCGCATAACGAATCCCAGCACGATGCCAGGATAAGTATTCCAGTTGTAAATCATCTGGGCGCGAATATCGGTGATCGTCGCCACCAGCAGCAACAGCAACAACGTGACCAGAATCCCAACGGTCCAAGTCACAGCGACCTCGCACCCAACCAACAGTTCAGAGTTTCACAATTCACGCGCAGCCTGGAATCCCGGGAACGCGCACCGACTGACCACTGATCGCAGGCAGTTGATTGCAACGCGTACTAGTTCGTTCCGGTCCCGGAACCACCGCCGCCGTTGGTGACATTGCTTCCTTCGTTTTCCAGGTTCTGCATCCCCTGGTTGAAGTAGTCACGGATCTTCGGCCAGCCGTACTTCAAAATGAAGATCAGGATTGGCAGCGCGATGGCCGCCACGATCAAGATCGTTTCTAGACTGACAGCCCCTCGCTCGTCGCGATGGACACGCTGCCAAAGTTTTCGCCAAGAGCCTTGCCACATGTCATGTTCCCCGCAGATGTCGTTGCCGTCCGGGACGGGACAAACGTTGATTCAGGCTGTCACATTAAAGGCCACGAAATTTGCACGCACAACATTTCCCACACCAGTTGCATCACTCGCTTCCCCTTCGTGACGATGAACAGCACGATGGGCAGCATGGCAGCCAGGATCAACATGTAATCCATCGCCGCCGCACCTCGACGGTTTGAACAGGCTCGGAAGTGTGTTCGTGAAAGTACTCGCATTTGGAATAATAGTGTAATCAGCAGGAAACAGTGACGCCAGAAGAGGTTTCCATTTGTCTGCTGGAAACTTCAGGGGCTGGTTGGGGAATTTGACTGTTGCCCAGGTGTCATGCGGACAACCCCTACCTGATCCAGCCACTGGACCATCCGATCCATCGACTCGGTCCAGTCTGATTCGTGAAAGACTTCGTGGACGTGCATCGGCAGCGAGACGAGTTCGCGCGACGGGGAGTTGGTTTTGGAGAGCCAGTCTGACAGGACGTCACCGTCGGTCGTCTCATCCTGCATTCCGCGGAACGCCAGAATTGGGATTTGAATCTTAGCCGCATCCCGCAGACCCTCCTGAATACAGCGCTGCATGGCGAAGAACCAACTGGCTGTCACCGTACGAATGATCAGGGGATCATTCCGCCGCTCTTCGGCAAATCGGGCGTCGCGAGTCATATTGCGTGGGTCGAGGCCATTTCGGAATCGTGCGGTCGGAATAAATCGGACAAGCAACTGACCCAGGAGACGCTTGACGGGATTGACCCGCAACTTCAGTCCCAGCAGGGGTGATGTCAGGACGATGGCCGCAGGATCGACACAACCCATTTGAACAGCTCGTATTGCGATCAATCCGCCCATGCTGTGACCAAACAGAACCGCCGACGAATTCTGTAGTTGAAAATGACGCCAGATTTCGGCCAGATCGAGCGGATACTCTTCAAATGAAAGGACATGCGTCCGCGTTCCACCTGAGCACCCGTGCCCTCGTAGGTCGCCGATTATCACACGCCAACCCCGCTCGGCCAGCCACTCGGCAAAGTGGCCGTACCTTCCTCCGTGTTCACCCAGCCCGTGAACGCAGGCGAGAGTTCCGATGGGTTGCTCTGTCATGGGCAGGTGATCACGGATGTAAAGCCGGCCTCCTCCCGCACCATCGATCTCGACGATCTCCAACTTCATTTCCGAAACCTATTAAATATAAAGAGTTGCGTCCGTTCAGCGAGGCGGGTTTCGAACGATTCGGCGGTTGAAAAGCAAAGGAGTCTGGCAGCGAAACTGTTCGTTGATTTTGCAGATTCTTGAGAGTTCTCGACATCATCACCGATCCGGGATCGGTTCCAAGACTTGCCCATCGACATTCTAACGTTATATTTAGCAATCAGTTAAGCGATCTCGTCATGGGAAACTGAAAAGTTCGGGAGAAACTTTTCGAACCGAGCGGTGTTCGACGACAGAAGCGGCAAAAGCGCAGTAATCTTTCCCAAATCTCGGCGAAGGTTTCGCAAGACTTCTGGGTAATTGTTAGGTTTCGAATTTCTTTCGATTCTTGAACCGGCGTCAAAACCCGGGAACTGTTGGTGGGATTTGTGAGTCTGAACCGAAAGAAATGGGTGGTGCCAGCTGGGACGGCGGTTCTGACGCAGTGTTCTGACGACAGTGCGGTTTGCAACGTATAAAACAAATGGTTAGACTGCATTCCCGGCTTTTAAGGGGATTTGTTGTCAACGTTGTTCCTGATTCTGGTCAACAACCACGCCTCTAGCTGTTCTGCGGGGAGTGCATCGTGAGCGCTGATTTTCGTGCAAATGAACCTGAAGTGTTCGAAATGGAAATTGAAAGTAACCGGATTCCCCGGCAACTTTCGATTGCTTTCGGAATCAGTCTGGTCCTGCACGTCGTCTTGCTGGGATCGTTGACGATGATCAAGTTCGCTGATCGCATGCAAGCGTTCACGACGATCACGAGTGGTCTCGAAGATGAGGTTGACCCAGACCAGTACAAATTCGATTCCACGATTTCCGATCAATTGGGAAGCGACAGCGATATCAACTCGTTCGCCGCCTCACAAGAAGCTGCCGTTCAGCTCTCCAAAGATCCGCAAAAAGAGGTCGAGCGAACACTTGCCGAGGACGTTGACGTCCCAACGCCTCGTACCGAAGAAATGATTCAACCTGCCAAATCGGACATGCTCGCCAACGTCGCCACGACGGGTGCCACCGAACACCCAGGTGGGGTCGAAGGGGCTGTGGATCGGCTGGCTTGGGAAATCGCAAATTCCCTGCGAGAAAAGAAGACGCTGGTCGTCTGGATGTTTGACGTTTCTCCGTCTCTGTCGGCTCGTCGAGCTGCAATCGCTGATCGAGTCGAAAATGTCTACAAGCAACTGAACGCGTTAAATGTCACCGCCGACAAGGCCTTGAAAAGCGCCGTCGTTGTTTATGGCGAACGTACCAACATCCTGACCAAGGAACCGATCGACGATCCAACCGATCTCGTTCGCCAGGTCCGTTCGATCAAGTCCGAAGCCTCGGGCAACGAAAACACGTTTGCAGCCGTCACGCAAACAGCGAAGCATTTCCAGAAATACCGCACGGATATGCATCGCGACATCATGATCATCATCGTGACCGACGAAGCTGGTTCCGATGCACCGCAGTTCCTGGAAACTGCTATCACCTCCACAAAGCGGTATGGAATGCGCTGCTACTGCGTCGGCGACGCGGCACCATTTGGACGCGATACGACGGAAGCACCATTTACTCTCGAAAGCGGCGAAACGGTCTTGGGCGTAATGCACCGCGGACCGGAAACCCTTTATCCAGAATCTCTGCGACTGGCCTACTGGGGCACGAACGATTACGACCTGCAAAACATGTCGTCGGGATTCGGACCGTACGCGTTGACGCGACTCTGCTCGGAAACGAATGGATTGTACTTCATTGCCAATGAAGGGCGAGGCAAGACGTTTGATCCGCAAACCATGCGAAACTATGCCCCGGACTATCGTCCGATCTCGATGATCGATCACGACATCAACGGGAACAAGGCCAAGAGCTGCCTGATCAACGTGGCTCGCACGCTTAAGGTCGACAGCGTTCCGCTGCCGCGACTCGAATTCCCCGCAGACAACGACACCGTGCTGCGAACTGCCATTACCGAAGCCCAGCGACCTGCCGCAGAACTCGAATACAAACTAAACGCCCTGAAGGCGATGCTGGAACCCGGCGAAAAGGATCGTGCCAAGATCAAGGACGCTCGATCACGGGCTGGATACGATCTGGCGATGGGTCGTGTTCTGGCTCTGCAGGCACGCAGCTTTGGCTACAATATGATGCTTGCTGAAATGAAGAGCTCACCTAAGAAATTTGACAAGGCTGGCAACAACCAATGGCGGCTGGTTCCCTCCAAGGATATTAACTCAGGCGCCAACACCAAGAAACTTTCCAACAAAGCGATGGAATACCTGAAGCGAGTGATCGATGATCACCCGAATACCCCGTGGCAGATGCTTGCCGAACGCGAACTCGGTTCACCAATGGGCTGGGAATGGAAAGAATCACACTTCAATCCAGCTCCAGCCGGAATGGGTGGCGGCAACAACAAGCCGGGCCCGAAGTTCATCGAAGTTGAAGATCCCGTTACGAAAAAGAAGAAAAAAGTGATGGTCAACGCTGAGCCTCAGCGACGTGATATTTGATGGAATCTGGACGAACCTGAGACCGCATCGGTTTTCAGTCGCAGTCAAAATTTCAAATTTCAACGAATTCAAATCCCCTTGCTGAGGTTCTCGCAAGGGGATTTTCGTAATATGTATTTTCGAGCTGGTCGGTTCGCCGCTTCGTCCGCCCGCCTCATCGGAGTCCGTTTGCCGGAGATCGATGAATCATGGTCAAAGTCAATCGCGATGTCGTAGTCGGAGTCACAATCTCCCTGCTGCTGCACGTGGCGTCGTTGGTAGCCCTCTCGTTCATCGTCTTCCAGGGCCCGCTGGACCAGTTGCAGACGGTTCTTGATTCCGTCTTCGATGAAGAGCGAGTCCAGGAAGAATTTACCCAGGACGTGGAACAGTCGACAGTCGCGGCTGAGGCCGTCAATTACGCCTCTGGCTCGATGGCCATGGGGATGACGGGGACGGGTGGCACCGCCGGGCCAGTGGTCGCTCAACAAAAGATCGAACAGGCTGAAAGCCTGCGAGTCCCCGATGTCAAAGTTAATATCGGGTCGATGAACGTCCCCGGTCTGAACATCATCAGCAAAGACCTGGGGACGGGGCAGGTGACAGGTGAAGTTGGACGCGTGGTCGAAGGCTACGGCGCCGCACTCGGACAGATGACGCAGGAACTGGTCCGACTGATGCGCGAATCCAAAGTACACGTCGTCTGGCTGTTCGACGAATCCGAGAGCATGAAGGACGACCAGAAAGAAATCCGCGAACGGTTCCACAAGGTGTACGAGGAACTGGGCCTTGTCCAGAAGCACGACTCCAAGCTGAAGGCTTCGGACGAAATCCTGCTGACGACTGTGGTGAGCTTCGGCGAAAAGGTCACGGAACTGACATCGAAACCGACCGCCAATGTCGAAGAGATCAAGAAGGCCATCGACAACATCAAGATCGACGAAAGCGGTAAGGAAAACACCTGTACTGCGATCATGTCGGCTGTCAGCAAGTACCAGGCAGGGGCTGTACGACAAAAGCGAAAACTGGTCGTGATTCTGGTGTCAGATGAATCGGGCGACGATGGGCAGCTTGTCGAAGAGACGATCGATCGCTGCAAGAAGAGCGACACGCCAGTCTATGTCCTCGGGCATTACTCCGTGTTCGGCTACCCGTATGCCCGGATGAGCTGGGTCGATCCGAAGTACAAACTGACACACTGGCTGCAGATCAATCGTGGGCCCGAAACACCGTTTCCCGAATGTTTGCAGTTCGACGGTCTGCACGGTCGCTGGGATGTTTTCTCGAGTGGCTTTGGCCCGTATGAACAAGTTCGCATTGCCAAGGAAACCGGGGGAATCTTCTTCATGCTTCCGGGGACCGAAGCCAACCTTGCCGGGGCGGGATCGCTCGAACAACGCAAGTTTGACCTGCTCGACATGCGGGAATACCTGCCGGAACTCGGTTCACGCATCGAATATGCACGGGAACGCAGTGCCAGCAAGTTTCGTGATGCTCAGTGGCAGGTCATCGTCAATTTGAACCCGCACCTGGACAAAGAGCTCAACATGCAGGAGCATCAGTACAGCCTCGACCCCGGTAAATTTACCACGCAGGGAAAGGTCACGTTTGATCGAGCCGTGCGTGCGATGGGGATGTTAAACGAGGCTGTCAAGCTGCTGGATGACGTCAAGAAATTGCGAGACCGTGAACAGTCACAGCGATGGCGAGCCAACTATGATCTGATGCACGCCCAGTGCCTGGCCTATCGCGTGCGACTGTTTCAACTGCTGATCTCACTCGATGCTCACCAGAAGGTGAAGCCGATTCCCAAAGACCCGAAGAACAACTTCTGGGATATTCATCGTGTTGCGGCGTTGCTGGAACCGGACAAAGAACAGATTCGCGCGACACGGGTCGATATGGCCGAGCTCAAGAAGCAGCACGAACTGGCCAAGGCTGAGTTCCAGGAAGTGATCAAGAATCACCCGCGTACCCCTTGGGCACGTCGAGCCGCCTGGGAACTGTCGCCGGGATTCGGGATGAAGTTCGTCGAGAGTTTCTGGGACCCGCGTTACGAAGCAAAAGATATCAAACTCCCGAAGCCGTAATTTCCTGGTGCTGGTGGGAGGCATGCTGAACCCAGCCACGTACCATCATTTTCCCAGAGCCGTAACCGATCATGATCTTCAACATGGCCCGGAAACGTAAACGTCATCTGCAAGCGGCAGAAGGATATCTTTCGCTGGGGATGCCCGATCATGCCTTGGACGCATTGACTCAAGTTTCCGACTGTGAGTCTGCTGTCGAATGGCATTTGCTGCGCGGTGATGCCCTGCGAGCCAAGCTGGAACATCATCGAGCGCTCGAATGCTTCCAGCGAGCTCATGAACTCGATCCCAAATCACTCGATGCACTTCTGGGAATGGCTTGGTGCTTCAAGCGAACGGATCGTCTGGACCAATCGATTGAATCGATGCGAATCGCTTATCAGCATCACCCCACCGTCCCCCTCGTGCTCTATAACTTGTCCTGTTATTACGCATTAGCGAAAGACAAAGACCATGCGTTGTCGTGGCTGGGGCGAGCTCTGCGGATGAACCGGAGCATGGTCAAGCTGATCCCCGAAGAAACCGATTTCGACTCTTTGCGAGACGACCCGGATTTTCGACATCTGTTAGAACTGTCATCCGGTGAGTAGGTCGATTACGAATTGACGTGTCATTTCGACACCGTCCCTCCTCCATCTCACAGGCCGTTTCTGATTTTCTTCCGGAGATGCCGTCGTGTTCTTGCTGGCTCAATTGTCGGACGCACCGGGTTCGCACATGCTTCCCGGAGGATGGCTCGGAGAAACATTTGGCGGACTCCTGGGACTGGCCTATGGGATCCTGTGGTTCTGGATGTTGCTGCATTGTATCCGGACAGAACCTGATCGGCAGACTTGGCTCTGGCTGCTGATTTTTGTCCCCGTCATCGGCCCGCTCGCCTACTTCACGACGCGTTTTCTTCCTTCAACAGAACTGCGTCCCCCCGCTTTCATGCGTCGCTGGACACGCGGTAACGAACTGAATCGGCTGGAGACGGCAGCGATCCAGATCGGAAATCCGCATCAATTCATCCTCTGGGGAGATGCCCTGCGTGATGTTGGACGGTTCGACGAGGCCGCGAGTGCCTACCAGCGGGCGCTGACCAAGGAACCGCAGAACCTGCCAGCGCTTTGGGGAGCGGCTCAGGCGGCAATGGCTCAACGTCGTCCCGCCGAAGTGCGAGAATTCACGACCCGAATCATGGAAAAGGACCCGCAATACAAATTCGGCGATGTCTCACTGGCATGCGGACGATCTCTGGTGGACTTGAATGAAACACCCATCGCCATCGATCATCTGGAGCGTCACGTCCAGCGCTGGCGTCACCCCGAGGCGGTGTACCTGCTGGCGAGCCTGCACGCCGGCCAGGGGAATTCACAAGTCGCCCGCGATCACCTGCAAGCCTTGATCTACGACGTGAACGGCAGCCCGGCAGCGATCGCCCGCCGCCACGGCCGCTGGAAAAGCCGAGCCCGGCAACTTCTGAAAAGATTGGGATCGAAGTGACTGGTGATCAGAAGTGGGCGCTTTGAAGATTTGAGATCCGTAATCCCGATCGCTGTGAGACTGCTGATGCGAAGCAATGTAACGGACGTGTTTCTTACCGTCGGAGGTTGTCTCTGGTTCGTGGAGAGATACACTGATAGGGACTCATGGCGATATTGCGACCGCTTCCAGGCGGTTATGATTTTTTGACAAGGTACCGATACGCGAAATGGACTCAAACGCCGTCTTCGCAATCCTGCTGTTGATTGCTGGTATTGGAATTCTGACGGCCGAGGTTTTTGTTCCCTCTGGCGGACTCCTCGGTTTGATCACGTTTTTTACGCTAGTTGTCTCGATCGTTTTCGCCTATCGAGCCTGGGGAACGTCACATCCCAATATCTTCTGGGCCTTTTGTGGCGTCTTGCTGGTACTGGTCCCGTTGGCGATCGGAACGGCATTCTACATTTTGCCCGGAACCGCTCTGGGAAAACGAGTCTTGCTGGAGGCTCCCGAATCGGAAGAATTGACGCCGTTTGCCAAGCAGGGACTTCACTTGCAGGAGTTGGTGGGCCAGTTTGGCCGAACGGTCTCGCCACTGTCGCCTGGTGGCCTGATCATGGTCAATGGTGAGCGATTACACGCAATTTCCGAAGGGCTGATTGTTGAATCGGGCAAGTCGATCGAAGTGATTGAAGTCCGCGGGAACCGTTTGCTCGTGCGACCCGGTGAACCACCAGAGACATCAAACGCGGCCGATCCCTCTTCGCGGCTTGACTTTGAGATCCCGCAGAGTTAGCTAAGACTGTAGAATTCGTGATCAAATCTCTTCTGATTGGCTTTTTTCTACAAATCCCTCGATGGGAGTTGGATTCATAATGTTGAAATCGCTGATTCTCGCTCAATTGAATCCCACAACGATCTTCGTCATCGCAGCGGTCGTCGGCCTGATCGCCCTGATCTTTGTTGCCATTTTTGCTCGCTTCATCAGCCTGTGGATTCAGTGTCTGATGACAAATGCCGGGATTTCATTTCCTCACCTGATCATGATGACCATTCGAAAGGTCAATCCTTCGGTGATCGTGCGGGCGAAGATCACGGCTGTTCAGGCAGGACTGACGGAAGTCTACCCGATCACGACGCGTGACTTGGAATCTCATTATCTTGCCGGCGGTAACGTTCCCAACGTCATCCGGTCTCTGGTCGCTGCCCATCGAGCGAACATCGATCTCGACTGGCAGACGGCTCAGGCCATCGACCTGGCTGGCCGCGACGTTCTTGAAGCCGTTCGTACCAGCGTTTACCCCAAGGTGATCGACTGTCCAGATCCTCGCAAAGGGGCTGGTACGCTCGATGCCGTCGCCCAGGACGGGATTCTGTTGCGGGCTCGTGCACGCGTGACTGTTCGAACGAACATCCATCAGTTGATCGGTGGTGCGACCGAAGAAACGATTATCGCACGCGTTGGCCAGGGGATCGTCCAGGCAATCGGTTCGACGAAGTCGTATAAGCTGGTTCTCGAGAACCCTGAAATGATTTCACAAACAGTGCTGGATCAGGGACTGGAAGCTCAAACCGCGTTCGAAATCGTTTCGATCGACATCGCCGACATTGATGTCGGTGAAAACATCGGTGCCCGGCTGTCGGCAGATCAGGCCGAAGCAGACATGCGGGTCGCACAGGCGAAAGCCGAACAGCGACGAGCCGACTTCACGGCTCGCGAACAGGAAATGGTCGCACACGTGCAGAAGAACCGGGCTGAAGTCGTTCTGGCAGAAGCACAAGTTCCGATGGCGATTGCCGAAGCTTTCCGCAACCAATCGCTGGGACTGGTCGATTACTATGAACTGAAGAACGTTCAAGCCGACACTCAGATGAGGTCGGCCATTGCGGGTACGGGAGTGTCGGGGAAGTAGCCAATTCCGTTTCGACTTGGCTCACGGAGATCCATTATGAACTTCATCCCGATTCTGGCGGCTGAACCGTCGATCGTCTTTCTGGTCATCTTGATCATTTCGCTATTCAGTTGGGTCTGGAATCTGTTCCAGGGAGCAGAAAAACCGACCAAGAAGAAGCGACCTCGACCCGAGAATTCCGGCGCATCGGAACTCGAACTTTTCCTGCAGCAGGTTGTCGGTGACAAACCCGAAGCCGCCAAGCCGCGCCCGGACAAGCCTGCCCGACCTGCCGGTGAAAAGAAGCAACCTAGAAACAAACAACAACAGGCACGGCGACCGGTGGAAGCTCAACGCCCCACAGAACGTCCTGCCAGCGAACGGGCGGACTCGGACCGGCCGGGAAAGCGGTTGTCTCAGACGCATCTGCAGACATCGATTATGGGCGAGGGAATTCGGCCACATGTTTCGACTTTGCAGAGCGATGTCGGAACGAATGTGCGACGTGATATCGATGATCCCGTTCAACGCGACATCGGATCGGATTCGACGACGACGGTCAATCGTCCTGCTGAACATCCGTTGATCCAAACGTTACGTAACCCGCAGGGAGTGCGTCAGGCGATTATCTTGACCGAAATTCTCAATCGCCCCAAATCCTTGCGGTAACAGGGATCGCCAGTCCTGCTGGCGATCAGGTGTATGTCGGAAGTCGAACCTTCAGTGCTGTTAATTGCCGGACGCTTCTCGGTCCGCGGAAGTTGTGCGTATTCATTGCGGCTGGCAGAGCATCTGCCGCAGCGTGGATTTCGGACCAACGTCGTCTGCCCCGACGCTCGAACACTTGATCGCGAACGCCGCCGCGAGCTGCATATTGATGAGTTGTCACATCTCGACTGGCCACTCTGGGGAACTGTCGTCCGCTCAATTCTGTTACGTCGGCTGGTGGCCAATCCCCCGGACCTGATTCATATCCAGTCACGAGCGGCACTCTGCCAGGGAATGTGGTTGTCACGTCATCTTCAGCGCCCTTTCATCCTGACGGTTCACGACTACCTTCAACCTGATGAACGATGCCGGATCGACACGAAATGGTGTCGCCGGATCATTGCCGTCAGCGATTCTGTGCGGGCAGATCTGCTGGAACGAACCCCGCTTCCCGAGAACCTCGTTACGGTCATCCATAGCGGTGTCGACCGAGCGTCATCCTGCGATCTGTTGAAGGTTTTCAAACCGAATCGTGTCCCCGTAGTCGGGACGGCCGGACCACTGGAAGCCGTCAAAGGTTTTCCGTTCTTTCTGGGAGCGGCCGCGCGCGTCCTTGCGACCGGCCGCGAAGTCGAATTCCTCATTGCCGGGGCGGGGCCAGAAGAATCCAACTTGCGTCGCCTGTCACGCGAACTGGGAATCAACGACAAGGTCACATTCGTTCCCAACCTGCTCGATTTTGATGATGCACTGGCAGCCATGGACGTGTTCGTTCTGCCATCGCTTCAGCAAGGGATCGGGACGATTATGCTGGACGCCATGGCCATGGGGCGGCCCGTAATTGCCACACGTGTCGGCGGCGTCTACTGTGCTGTTCATGACAATGAAACCGGTCTGCTGGTTCCGCCGTCGAACAGCGAAATCCTTGCCGAACGCATCGTCGAGTTATTGGACGATCAGTCGAAAGCGCAAGCGATCGGCAGTGCCGGGCGCGAACTGGTCGAACGAGATTTCGGCGTCGACGGAATGATCGATCAGACGGCCGCGGTCTATCGCGCCGTCCTTGAGCACGCCACGGCGTTGCAACCGGCGTAAGGAGTGTCTTCGCTCGGACTGGCAGAGATCTTGAACAGGACTCTTTCCTGACGATCAGATGTCTTTGTCAACAGCTTTCGAAAAGAGTTCATCGAATGACAGTTCCGTTGCGTAGGATTTGGTAAGGAACTGCGCGAGGAAGTGTTCTGGCTCCTTCGCCCGTGGCAGACGCGACAGTCCATTCATCGTTTTTCGGAGCAGACCCGAAGTGTCCCGATTGCTCCGGGGCGTGAGTCACTCTGACCTGGCGAATAAATCGTCAGATGGGACATTTGAAACAGCCAGCCAGTCATAAACAACGCGTTCGCCAGTATCGATCGAATGGCCGACGTCAGGACAGAGGGGATGGACATCATGTTGATTCGTAACCGGGGCATCAGCCTCATGTTGATGACGGTGGCGCTTGCGATCATGCCAGCTCTGGCATTCGGAGGCCATGGCGGTGGCGGCGGCCATGGCGGCGGTGGTGGTCATGGAGGAGGGGG